>JAFZYX010000155.1 GCA_017616055.1 Ruminococcus sp. | reverse complement strand
TCTCGTTGGAAAGAGTGAACGTTCTGTTTTTCAGCAGCAGTGCAATCCAGTTGAGCACAGTATGATTCCCGTCCAGCTGATTCAGATGCTCAAGCCCGTCCAAAGGGAGCTCATACATGTTCACAAAGCCATCAGTGCCATTCTTGCATGCCCATTCCTGTGCCAGCTCATAGTCAAAGGTACAGTAAAATCCCCGGCCATAATCATTGTTAGGTTTGCCAAGGGCAAGCTGAGGTTTTTTTATTATGTGGTCAGATCCATGATATAAAATCATGGTTAAATTATATCATTGCAATGATATAAAATCAAGTGTTTAGTTGTCCAATCAAAAATGAGCGGCAGTAATCCACCAGCTGACGGCGCCTGCCCCAGGCCCGGCGGAAATTGGCAGGATCAATCAGCCTTATATGCCTGGTGATATTGTTCTCCTGAAACTGCCAGCCATGGTATTCGGCCAGTTTAGACCAGAACACCTCGCCTCCGGCGGTGGGGAAATCAATATTGAAATTGCCCTGAATATCCTTAAGGAACTGGGGATTATTGGAAATAACCTCTAGCGTCTTCTGCAACACAGTTTTGTCGTCCATAGCATTGATCTGCTTAGCCCTGAACTCCTGCGTACTGAAATGCAACCCACCCCGCAGTGTCTTGAGAATAGGGGCAAACCGGTTTTTACAGTCATCATAGCCCAGCTGCATCCGCCGCTCTGCACCCTTGGAAGAAAAGTCCAGAAGGCCCAAAGGATTATCTCCCAGGTCAGCAGTCGGGTGAATTACAATGGTATTGATTCCGAGATCGGAATAGTCCTTGTGATACCCCCGGTCCAGGTTCACTACTATAATATCAGTACAGTCCTCATCAAGAAGGGGCTTTACTGGCACCTCATCACCCAAACCCATTCCTGCCCCATCAACATAATAGTTGCCAAATATCATCTCGCCCTGGAACACAATGGGAATAGCGCTGGTGGCACAGAGCAGCTTTTTAACTGTATCCACATCATAGCTGTTAAGGCAGAAGCTTTCGGCTTTAAGACCATTCATATTGAAGCAGGTAGCATATATTTTCCTTTTAAGAGCGGGAAGCTTTTCAAGCTCCACATAATCATCAATAATTTTGAGGAGCCCTTCACGGCTGAAAATAGCAGCAGTCCGCTTGGTAAGGGATTTGAAATCCAGAATTTTGTCCTCAAGTTCAGTAGTCCATATCTTCTCGGCTATATCAAAATCGCACAGGCTAAGGAGCACTGCATTCAGCCCCCCTACCGAAGTCCCCGAGATAACAGATATCTTCTTGGTCAGCCCTATCTCGGCCAGGTATTTCCATACGCCCAGCTCATATGCGCCTTTTCCACCGCCGCCTGCCAGAACCAGCCCTATTTTATGCTTGAAAAACATGATTGTGCCTCCAGACAAGTCTCCCGCAGAAAGCCCCTTTCATGGTTCCATTCCTTAAGTCCACGGTAGTAGAACCACTTAAGCTCTTCGGTTATGATGATCGGTTTTATATTGTGCTTCAAGCACTCTTTGAACATTATAAGCCGCCCCACCCTGCCGTTGCCATCCTGAAAAGGATGGATGCGCTCAAACTGGACATGGAAATCCAAGATATCATCCAAGGTCACGGCTTTCTTTGCATTATACTCGGCAAGCAATGTCTTTATTCTTGGCTTAACATCCTCGGGACTGGCTGTCTCCATACCACCTACTTCGTTCTCCAATAGCTTGTAATCTCCAACTTTGAACCAAGTCTTCCTGGAATCGGATGTACCGCTCTTAAGAATAAAATGAAGCTGTTTGATAAAGCTCTCGGAAAGCTTTGACTTAGCCCCCTCGATAGCCAGATCTACGCACCGGAAATGATTCACTGTTTCAACAATGTCATCCACATTGACGCTTTTATCAGTTATTCCTATGGTGTTAGTCTCAAAGATATAGCGGGTCTGCTCTGGGGTGAGCCGGGATCCCTCTATATGATTGGAGTTGTAGGTAAGCTCTATCTGAACCCTATGATACAGACCACCTTTTAAGCCTGCATCCTTTTCTCTCTTAAGCTGCTCAAGAACAGTCTCATTCTTTTTCTTGGAGTGGCGTATCTGCCGTTTTGGCTTAGAAGAACCAGATGGCACCTTCCATGTCTTGCCCTCCAGAATGGCACCAGGCACACGCCCCGCATTGCAGTAGTTCCGCACACTTCGTTCCGAGACTTGCCAGGCTTTGGCTATATCTGACACTTGCCAATAATCTATGCTCATACCAAGAGTATACCATAATATCGGCAAAATATAAAGCACTTTTTTATAAAAACTTCTCTATTTATATATTGCCGATATTAATATAGCATCACACAGCAAAAAAATCACCCTGCAAGAAGCAGGGCGCTCAAATTCCTGTTATGCAACCTGAAAACCAGAACTGTTTATGAAGTCCTGGTACTTGTCCAGGTCGTATTTTACCATTCTGATGCAGGCAGCCAACACGCCGGCATCATCGATGTATCCAATTCCAGGTATGAAGTCCGGGATCATATCTGCAGGACACAAAAGGTAAACCAGAGCTCCAACAATGGCCGCGATTGTCCTGACCGGAACATCTCTATATTTCCCCGAGATGTAATCACGCAGCATCTTAATAAAGATGACAACATAGTCAAGAAATATTGCAAGTTCCTTGTTGTTCTTGACCATTTTCATAATCTTAGCCCAGCTTCTGAGAACTCGATTCACATCCTTCTCCGAGGAAGACTTCCTTGCCTCAAACTCTCTGTTTAAATCTTCTTCATTAAATTTTCTTTTCATTTTGCTCTCCTTTTTTTCTTACTCAAGCAACGGCCTTATAAAGGTTCCGATACACCAAAATTCTTCCTAATGGACTACCACTTGCAAAAACTATAATTGCTATACTGGCCACCCTGCCTGCTTCCTTGATAACTATCTCCACCTGTCTTGATCTCTTGACCCCATATTTGCACTCATTGGCAAAATGTTCACAATTATTGGTAAGAATATTGTATCCTCTCTTCCCCAATCTTGCTTTTGCCAAGGCAATAACTTTGTCTGAATCAAAAGCATTATATTCATCTGATTCCTCAACCCATAAAGGGTCTCCTTTCTGGAACTTCTTGAGAGAAGTTTTTATCACTTTGGCACGAGAGGGATTCAACTCATGCCCTTTCTCTGCTCCGAAGTGAATGACCTGATTACTTCCGATATAAATACCATAGTGCTTATAGTACTTTCTATCAGCTACAATAATGTCCCCTGGCAATGGTCTTCTCATGTTTTTTCTTATCATATTGTTTCCTCCTAACAAGTTAAGAATTAAGCTTTTTCAGAATAAATGTAATAATTGCTATAGCAATCATATTTACGCCTCCTTCTGGCCTATCAGATCCTGATAATTCTAATTAGCATGTTTAATTTCTTTTGTCAAGTATACTTTACAAAGAAAAATAAACTTTTTTTATAAGTTTTTACTTTACGACGACTTTTTCTATTGCCATTTGCTAAATTATCAGTTATACTTAGAGCAAGGAGCTAAAATGGCAAGCGTAAAAAAAACAGAAACAAAACCGAAAGAGAAAAGTATATCAATCAATAAAGAGATAGAAATCATGCAGTCTCATCTGCAGGAATTACGGAACCTGGCAGGATGGTCTGCAGATGAATTAGGACAGAAGCTCGGCATGAGCCGTCAGGCTATAAATGCTTTAGAAAGGGGCGGAACCAGCACAGACAAAACCGGAACTATTCGCATGAATCAGCTTCATTATCTAGCATTAATCCATTTATTCACCAGCGAGTGCGAAAACAGCAGCAATGAAGCACTGGCCGCTGTGCTCAAAATGCTTTTTGAAGATCCAGATAATTATTTAAAAAACAAAGATGATTATGATATCAAGATAGAGATGCTTGCCTCCCCATCCAAAAAAAGTGTTACAACTGAAGAAGCAAATAATAATACATCAAAACGGCTTAAACAACTGGGATTGACTGCCATTATACCAGTTATTGGAATCGCTGGATTATCCGCGTTATTGACTAGAAAAATACTAAAAATAGGCAAAAAAGAGAAATAATTATATTCTATTTTCTTAAGCAGCAGTCAAGAGGATTGATAAAATAAAACTCAAAAGTTGATAACTACAAACCTCGAAAATAGCGAGATTATTTCTCCTTAAAATAAAGATGATATCTTTCAAATTCTTTCCCGAACTTTTCTGCAATTGCTTTCTTTATTTGTAAAACAGTTGGTTTAAAAAACGATTCGGTTACAACTTCAATTATAGCTCCCTTATTTAACTTTTTACCATTACTAGAAGCATCAATCTTCATCTCGTATTCATAACGTGCCATATATACTCCTATCAATTAAAATAACACTTTATGTGTTAATAAATATATTATACCTCCCTAAGTGTATTGTCAAATTTTTTAATTTCAAAAAAAAACACCCCGGGAAGCTCCCGGGGTGACGAAATAGCATTTAGCAATAACCTTACAGTCCAAGCTTGGCCATTGCAGCGTCCATCTGAGCCTTTACAGCAGCGTTTGTCTCGCACAGCGGCAGGCGGTAAGCTTCCTGAATCATGCCGGCCTTGGCCATAGCATACTTGATAGGAACCGGGTTTGTGTCGGCAAACTCTGCTCTGAAGAATGGGAGCAGTTTGTAGTGAAGTGCCTTAGCCTCTTCCAACTTGCCGGCCAGTGCTGCGTTGCACAGTGCGTTCATCTCTCTTGGGATAAGGTTGGATGCTACAGATACAATTCCCTTTCCGCCCATTGCAATAAGGAGGAAGCCCAGGTTGTCGTCGCCGGAGAGCACTGTAAATGTGTCTGGCTTTGCAGCGATAAGGTTCATCATCTGGTTTACGTCGCCGCTTGCTTCCTTTACAGCCTGGATATTTGGATGCTGAGCCAGTCTGAGCATAGTTGCGTTGTCGATGTTCTTTCCTGTTCTTCCAGGGATGTTGTATACAACCATCGGGATATCAACTGCATCTGCGATTGTCATGAAGTGGCGGTAGAAGCCCTCC
>JAFZYX010000154.1 GCA_017616055.1 Ruminococcus sp. | reverse complement strand
CACTCCCTCGATCATTTATTTTTTGTCAGACTGAAGGATAGCGGACATTATCTTTTCCTGCGTTGCTTCTGATGCAGGCATTTCCGCAACCATTCTGCCTTCGTTCATAACGTATATACGATCGCACATACCAAGCAGTTCAGGCATTTCAGAGGATATCATTATAACGGATTTGCCCTGTGCCACAAGGTCATTCATTATGCAATATATCTCGTACTTGGCGCCAACGTCGATACCTCTTGTAGGTTCATCGAGTATGAGAACCTCAGGATCAGCAAACATCCACTTGGCCAGCAACACCTTCTGCTGATTACCACCTGAAAGATTACCGACAGCCTGCTGTACTGATGGCGTCTTTGTACGAAGTTTCTCCTTGTATTCTTCTGCGACCGCATTTTCCTTGTTAACGTCAACTATTCCTTTATTGCAGACCTTTTCAAGTCTTGCCATTGTGGTATTTTGAGCGATGCTCTGCTCGAGGATAAGACCGTTTCCCTTTCTGTCTTCAGTAACGTAAGCAAGACCTGCTTCGATAGCATCACGAACGTTTCTGAGGCTCTTGTCTTTACCATCGATTTTCAGCTCACCGCTGATGTTTGTACCATACGACCTTCCGAAAATAGACATTGCAAGCTCAGTACGTCCTGCCCCCTGCAAACCCGAGAAGCCTACTATCTCACCGCGGTGAACATTGAACGAAACGTTGTCAACGACTTTTTTCTCGTCATAAATTGGATGGTGTACACTCCAGTTCTTAACCTCCATACCAATTTTGTCGCTAACATTATGTTCACGTGCAGGATAACGATCGCTAAGCTCACGACCAACCATTCCGCGAATAATACGTGCTTCATCGATATTATGAGCTTCATTATCGATAGTCTCGATAGTCGAGCCGTCACGAAGTACTGTAATCTTATCAGCAACGTATGATATTTCGTTAAGCTTATGGGAAATAATGATCGAAGTCATGCCGCCCTTCTTGAACTCCAGAAGAAGATCTAGGAGCATCCTCGAATCCTCTTCATTAAGTGAAGAAGTCGGCTCATCAAGTATAAGCAGCTTAACGTTTTTGCTGAGAGCTTTTGCGATTTCAACAAGCTGCTGCTTACCTGTACCAATATCTTTTATGAGAGTGGTTGCCTCTTCCTTGAGGCCGACCTGTTTCATATGCTCTTCAGCTTCGTGATAAGTTCTGTCCCAATCAATGCCGAAACGTCCTTTACGCTCATTTCCAAGGAACATATTCTCACCGATTGAAAGCTCGGGAATAAGCGCAAGCTCCTGATGTATGATAACTATTCCCTTTTCTTCACTGTCGTGAAGTGTTTTGAATTGGCAGACATCGCCGTTATACACGATATCTCCTGTATAGCTTCCAAAAGGATAGGTTCCGCTGAGAACGTTCATAAGCGTAGATTTTCCTGCACCGTTTTCACCTACAAGAGCATGTATCTCACCCGGCCTCACCTGTAGATTAACGTTATCAAGAGCCTTAACACCCGGAAACTCTTTAGTGATATTTTTCATTTCAAGAATATACTCTGCCAATTATATCCCTCCTTTACCATGTCTGAAGCAACGTTTTTCGACATTTTTCTCCGAATGCACCTAATTCATTCAGAAAAAAGGGACGGACTCAGTCCGTCCCCCCTATTTTCAGACATTATAATAATGCTATTTTGTCATCAAGTTGTTGAAGCTGTTGATTCAAGATACTTATTGTTGCTATCCCACTTATAAAGACCAGTATCTACAAGCTTTTCAAGCGAATCCTTAGTGATAACATAAGGAACAAGCAGATATGATGGAACTTTCTTAACGCCGTTATCATATGAATCTGTATCATATTTTGCCTCTGCTGAGAGTGAAAGACTTCCGTCAGGAGTCTGACCTGAGAGAATAGCCTTTGCAACGTCAAGAGTAACGCCTGCCTCATCGCTAACGTTCTTATATACTGTCATTGACTGCTTACCGTCTACGATATTCTGAAGATTTGCAATATCGCCATCCTGACCTGTTACGATTGGAGTATTGCTTCCAATATAGTCTGTATCGATAGCCTTTGCAACACCAAGAGCAGTTGAGTCATTGGAGCAGAGAGCAACGTCGAGCTGTGTTCCGCCTGAATAATATGAAGCAAGAGTGTTCTGCATATTCTCAAATGCTTTATCTGTTGACCATGTAGGAGTAGCAACCTGCTCGAAAGTTGTTTTTCCTGAAGGGATTACAAGCTTGCCATCGTTGATGTATGACTCGAGAGCCTCATATGCGCCTCTAAAGAAGAAACCAGCGTTATTATCAGCAGGATCACCAGCTGTAAATTCGATATTGAAAGGACCAGCCTCGCTGTCAAGCTTAAGAGTATCACGAACGAACTCACCCTGCAGCTTTCCAACTGTATAGTTATCGAATGAAACATAATATGAAACTGCATCTGTATTCATTATAAGACGGTCATAAGCGATAACTGGGATATCAACTGCCTTAGCATCAGCGAGTGTCTGAGAGAGGGTCTCGCCATCGATAGCAGCTATAAGAAGAAGATCAACTTTATCAGCAATCATTGACTGGATATCGTTGTTCTGCTGATCAGTCTTATTATCTGAGTACTTGAGCTCAACATCATAGCCTGCTGCCTCAAACTGCTCTTTGAGATATTCGCCGTCACGATTCCAACGCTCAAGCGACTTTGTAGGCATAGCAATTCCGACAGTTTTCTTACCGCTGCTGCTTGAATCGTCGCTGTCGTTGTTAGCTTCAGCGTCGTCTTTTTTGGCTTCGGTAGTAGTTTTGGTGTCATTATTGCTGCTGTTGTTGTTGTCTGATGTACTTGTAGAATCGCCGCATGAAGCGAGTGAACCTAACATCACCAGAGTTGAGAGTACTGCAAGAAACTTTTTCATTAGATTTTCCTCCTTAAATAATGTTAAAATTAATATGTGAAAAAATTATTGCCTTACATTAATTTATAACTTTCTTCCTGATACTTAGTATTCTACACAATATTCTGCTCATTGTCAATACGTTATATATTAACTTTGGTGGATTGAATAATTTGTCGGCAGCAAATATGTGAATTATGCTAAAGGATTGTATACGTTTTGTGATTTTTTTAAAGATTATTACAAGAAACAGCACTAAAAAACCTCGAATGTCCACACAGTTCCACACATATTTTTTACCTAAAAAAGATGGGAGCAATATTAAAATATTGCTCCCGTAAAATAGATTTTATATTATAAAAGGATCTTTAGTTAACACTTACTGTTTGTTGTATGTTGCCCACTCATAACGAGCTGTCAGAGGTGTTCTACCGTCATAGTGGTTCAGCCAGTCATCAACACCCGTACCAGGCCATACATTCATCATAAGTTTACCTGGTGTCTGAGGAATGTTGTCATATGCTGTATATACTGCCTTACCGTCAACGTACCATGTAATGTGATCGCGCTGCCAATCAAAGCCATATGTATGGAAGCCCTGTGAAGCATCGAAGCCGAGATCATAGAGCTTCTCATGGTCAGCCTTGCCATTGGTATAATAGTTAAACTGAACCTTAGTAGTATCCTTACCGAGAATCTCGATATCGATCTCATCCCAAGGATTGTTATCAGACTCACCTGTATAAGTAAAGAATGAAGATACAACACCGTTATTCTTTATAGCCTGCATAGATGTTTCGTAGTAACCGAAACCATAGAAATCGTTAGTTCTGTACTCAGCTCCAGCATAGTTGTACTTTCCTGTGTTATCCTTGTCAATAGTAAGCTCAAGCGCACCATTTCTGAAAGCAGTCTGTGACTTGTACCAGCCACAGTCAAAAGGATTGCCATTAGTCCAACCGTCAGAAGCTATGAAATAACGTGAAGAACCTGTTCTGAAATCATCAGCCATTGTAGCTGAGCTGTTGAAGCCTCCAGTTGAAGCATTGCTGCCGTTACCCTGATTCTGATTGTTGTTCTGCTGGCCCTGGTTCCAGTTGCTCCAGTCGTTATTCTGCTGCTGTCCCTGGTTCCAGTCATTGTTCTGCTGATTCTGATTGTTCCAGTCATTTACTTCCCAGTTGTACCAGGAATTATTGTTATTCTGCTGATTCCAATCATTG
>JAFZYX010000153.1 GCA_017616055.1 Ruminococcus sp. | reverse complement strand
GTTGTTCTGCTTCAAAAATGGTTGTTGGCTATTCCTAATACACACATGGATAATTGGAAAGCGGCTAATCTTTGCGAAGATGACAGACTTGATGTATTTGATCTATGTCTTATGAAGCGTCTGCTGATCTACGGTTCTCTTTAATTTGTGCGGAGCGTCGTAATTTACGGCGCTCATACTTTTCAGATAGTGATGCTTGAAACAAAGCCGAAAAAGTGCTATAATGATAAAAAGTGCCAAAGGGGGATGCACAATGGACTATGAAGAAATTCTGCACAGCGGTATGATCTATCATCCCGGCGAGGAAAATCTCGCAAAGGAACAGCTCCGCAGGCTGGATATGCTGTTTGAATACAATGCGCTGAAACCGAGTCAGCAGGCGGAAAAGACTGCCCTTCTGAAAAAGATGTTTGCAGAGATCGGCGAGAATGTCTATATCGAAACACCGTTTCATTCTAATTTTGGCGGAATGAATGTACATTTCGGACATACGATCTATGCGAATTTCAATCTGACGCTTGTAGACGATACGCATATCTATGTCGGCAGCTATACGATGTTCGGTCCGAATGTGACCGTTGCAACGGCATCTCATCCCATTTCTCCGGAACACAGGAAACAGGATTATCAGTACAATAAGCCTGTCCGTATTGGAGAGAACTGCTGGATCGGTGCAGGCGTTATCATTCTTCCGGGCGTAACAATCGGAGATAATACTGTCATTGGTGCAGGCAGTGTCGTAACAAAGGATATCCCTGCAAATGTGGTCGCTGTCGGAAATCCCTGTCGTGTACTCAGAGAGATAAACGACGATGACAGGCATCTCATCTCCCACGGCAGACAGATGGAGATTGCAGAACAATGAATAGGAATGAGGATCTTTCGGAGAATCTGAATTATACAGCGCCGGAACTGCCAATTCTGACATCGGACGAGCATTTGTCAGAGCTTCCGACTTTCCGGGAACTGATGCACTGGCACGATGATTACGAGTTCATACTTGTGACAAAGGGTGTGTTGGATTTTGATGTAAACGGCGAAATACTGCACATCAAGCAGAATGAGGGACTTTTCGTCAATTCTGGGCGGTTGCATTTCGGCTATTCCGAAAAGAAAGAGGAAGTACTGTTCGAGCTTGTTATCGTCTCACCAGAGTTGATACGCAATATGTTCAACACTGAATTTCTTGACACGATCAGTAATACGGGCAATGTCAATTTTCTGATGTTTCATAAGAATATGCTTCTCTGGTCGCTTCTTGATCGTATGCATCTTATCAATATGAAGCGAGATAAAAATTATCAGCTTGAATTGCAATCCGAAGCTTGCCTGCTCGTCAAAGAGTTATATGCTTTATGCGGTGATGTAGTACAGAACGAACCAGAAGAAATGGCTGTTATGAAGCAGATGCTGAATTTCATACAGGAGCATTTCGCTGAGAAACTCACTGTTTCAGATATAGCCGGTTCTGCTATGATATGTAGAAATCAATGCTTCAAGCTATTTCAGCAGTTCATGAAGATGACACCACAGCGGTATCTTACACAATACCGCATAAATAAAAGCATAGAACTGATGGGAACTATGAAAGGATTTGCAGATATAGCAGATGCCTGTGGATTCTGCTCACAGAGTCATTATACGAAAGCCTTCAAAGCTTTATATGGCATGACACCGAAGCAGTATCAAATGAAAGAGATTGGCTTCACAAATTTTGAAGATAAAAAGTAATATGAGAAAAGGAGAACAAAATGGGTTCGCTGCTTCTTGCGGTAATATATCTGGCATTTATCAGTCTTGGTTTACCTGATTCACTTCTTGGCTCAGGCTGGCCGACTATGCAGGTAGACTTCGATGTGCCGTCATCATATGCAGGATATGTGTCGATGTCTATATCTTTTATGACTATAATATCTGCTCTTGCGGCCCCGACTATAATTAAAAAAGTCAGAACTCAATGGATAGTTGTATTTTCTATTGTGTTGACAGTTGTTGGACTTATTGGCTTTTCGTGTTCTAAGTCATATGAGATGCTTTTCGTATTTGTAGTGCCTTATGGACTTGGAGCAGGCTCGGTAGATTCGGCACTCAATAACTATGTGGCGAAGCACTATTCTTCTGCGGTTATGAATTTCCTGCACTGTTTTTACGGTGTAGGAGCAATGATAAGTCCTTATATCATGTCAATTGCACTTGCAAAAGCACACTGGAACGAGGGCTATCGCTGGACGGCGTATATACAGTTTGCAATATCGCTAATATGTTTGTTGTCCGTTCCACTCTGGATGAAAAACATAACTGAAGAGGATAACAATGATCATGACAGCACAGGCATCAGAGATGCATTGAAGATACGCGGAGTTATTCCCACGCTTATTGCTTTCTTTGCTTACTGCTCAGGTGAATGTACCTGCTTCCTGTGGACTTCAAGCTATTTTATCGGGACAAAGAATACTATATCTGCTGAAACAGCCGCAGCTTTTGCCTCTCTCATATTTGGCGGACTTATGTTCGGCAGACTTATTTCTGCTTTCGTATCAAACAAGCTCGGTGACAGACTTCTCATACGCATAGGAATAGCTGTTGAAGCATTTGGAATCCTGCTTATATTCATTCCGTTTGAGAGCTACATACCCGCAGCAGTAGGATTTGTCATAACCGGAACAGGAATGGGACCTATTTATCCAGCAATACAACATATGGCACCTGAAAATTTCGGAAGAAAAAACAGTGCTGCCGTAATAGGGTTGCAGATGGCATCTGCTTACATTGGAAGCACATTCATGCCTATGGTGTTCGGTCATATCCAGCAGGCTGTAGGTATCGGTATAATGCCTTTATATCTGACGTTTTTTGCAATACTTAATTTGAGTATGCTTGAATATGCTTACAAACGTATCAAAATAGGCTGACTATAAAATAGTCTCTTTTCAGATGCTCTATGTTGTGTCAATTTGGTTTGGAACTTGAGAATGACATCAAGGATAAAACAGTAAAAATCACACGGAATGCACACGACTAAAAGGCGGTATAACGATTCGAAAGCAGCAGCTCCCGCGATGGGAGCTGTTGTTCTTATATCTGATCAGATAATTATATTGAACTGTACTAAAAGATGAAGTAGAGCTCCTCTTGCATGGCAAGGGGCATTTGATATATTTAGCCTAAGTTTGTTACTAATAACGATTGACACAAAACTGCGCAATTGTTATAATTATTATATATAGGCGAAAGGAAATACGCTTATGGACAAGAAGAAAGCAATTGAACACTCAAAGAAAGCTGTTGGGCTGTTCTTTAAAATACGCCGCGGCTTTAAGATATATATTGCGTTTGCTACAGGTATTCTTAGTGCTATAGCTATATTCAAAGATATTTATGAAATAACAGAGAATACTATCTATTCTATAGCTCTTTCCGTACTATTGGGTGCATTTATAACCACTGTAATGCTACTTATAATGGAACTGATAAGGACAGCAATAAAGAAAGCAAAGAAAGTCGGCACAAAGCAACTCGAAAAATACAAGGAAAGGAAGCCAGGGGATGAAAAAGAAAAATAATAACATCGGACAACAGAGCAACCGTAAGATCAAAACTGTTGTGGATATGCTGTTCGACGGTATTCCATATTCTGAGGAAGTTAATAAGGCTCAATTAAAGATAGAAGAGTCTCTTAATGCGGAATATAATAAAATAAAAGCTGACCGACATGAGGACGAAGCTCTTGAAGATCTGCTCAGTAAGTACGGCAGACTTTCTAAAATGGCTGAGCTTGCAGGTTATCCGTCCGAAAGTGCTGATAAATGGCGCAAAAAAGGCGAAGCTGTTGATATTCGGCCTTTGAAAAAAGAAATACTGAAACAGCGCATAAGAGTTTATATAACAGCTCTGTTTGTAGTATTTTCACTTTTACAGTTATTCTGGTTCATCGGCAGAGTATTTGTTTCACCTGCATCTGCTTTGACAAATCTGTTTATTGTTGCTATCGGCATACTTATTGCTTCAATACCATTCAGAAAATATTTGAAAACCGAAAAAGCTGCTGAGGGGAAAAAATACAGCACCGAAGCATATAAATATCTGAGAAGCCGCAGTGACAAGTATTCAAAGCGGCTGCTCAACAGTATCGCACTGCTGTTTGCAATGATATTCATATTTATCTTTTCAGAGCTGTTTTTCTATATTTTCGGCAATTCAAAGTCAGCCGAGTTTACGGAAAACGCAATGAAAAACAGTATAGCAGTTGAGATACCTGTATTTATTCTGCTGAAAAATATCCTTTGCCTACGGATATTCCAAAGGCGTATCAAAATACCGGATAAGGAGAAATATAAGAAACATATTATTGGAATAACAGTATTCTCTGCAGTGTTCTGGCTCGGAGTAACCCTGTTCACATTTATAATGAGGAATGCACTTGCTTATCCGATGAATGTGTTCACTGTAGGCGGTATCCTTTTTGGACTGTTGATGCTGATATACAATCTTACACTGCGCAAGAAAGTTACATATAAGAAT
>JAFZYX010000152.1 GCA_017616055.1 Ruminococcus sp. | reverse complement strand
GGAGGAGAGGTATGGAAGTTAGAAAACTGTGTGTATGATCTTGTGAAGTTATGTTCTGGTGTTCTCTCCGACGAGCCACTGTTCTTCTTGATAAACAGTTACACTACAGGACTTTCTCCCTCGGTAATGGGATATATCCTCGGAAGCGTTCTTACTGAAAAATTTGGTGGCATGGTAAGCTTTGATGAGATAGGACTTCCGGTAAAAACTACGGGAATGACCTTGCCATGCGGTTCTACTGCCATCTGGGAAAAATGATTGTTTAGAGAATAAGGTCATTGCCATTACGAGTGTTCACGTTAAAAATACAATGAGCGTTCGCATATTTATGATAAAGGAGAACAAAGTGGGAAAAGAAGAAAGATTTGTAAGGATATATAGTCAAAAGACAGCCTTACGGACGACAGAGATACTTGTTGATACGGTAACAGGGGTAAATTACTTGTATCATGCATGGTGTAATACAGGTGGACTTTCGGTAATGCTTGATAATGACGGCAAACCCGTCGTATCGTCAGCAAGTGAAATAGAAGCAATGAAAAAATAAAGGATAAATATGGAAAATATAATCGAAATAAAGGGTCTGCACTTCGCCTATGAGCCAGACGAAGTGGGAAAGAAGCCCGTTGAAGTTCTTAAGGGTATAAACCTTGATATAAAGCAGGGCGAATTTGTAGCAGTGCTTGGCCACAACGGCTGTGGTAAGTCAACTCTTGCAAAGCATTTGAACGCCATACTGCTTCCGACAGAGGGAACGGTAACAGTGGATGGTATAGATACAAAAGATGCTGATAAGCTGTTTGATCTCAGACAGAGGGCAGGAATGGTCTTTCAGAATCCCGACAATCAGATAGTATCATCAATAGTTGAGGAGGACGTGGCATTTGCTCTTGAAAATCTAGGTGTGCCCTATGATGAAATGCGCAGGCGCGTGGACGAAAGTCTCAAAGCCGTGGGAATGTATGAGTACAGAATGCACTCGCCTAGTCAGCTTTCGGGCGGCCAGAAGCAGCGAGTGGCTATTGCAGGTATTATCGCCATGCAGCCTAAGTGTATTATACTTGATGAGCCTACAGCTATGCTTGACCCACAGGGACGAAAGGAAGTTCTGTCAACCATACATCGCATGAATCGTGAGCAGGGCATAACAATAGTGCTTATAACCCATTACATGGACGAGGCTGCTGATTGTGACCGAGTTGTGGTTATGGATAAGGGAAAGGTCGTTCTCGATAACGTTCCTGAAAAGGTTTTTTCACAGGTGGAAAAGCTAAAAGCCATCGGGTTGGATGTACCGCAGGTGACAGAACTGGTTTGGGAGCTGAGAAAGGCTGGCTGTGACATATCTCCTGAGATAATCTCGGAGGAAGAATGCGTTGCGGCAATAGAAAAGCTGTTTGCAGACTGAAACGTCTGCTGTTACAGATTAAGAAAAGGAGAATAGAATTGGCTATCCTTGAAACACAGGAACTAACATATACTTACAGCGTTGGCACTCCGTTTGAAAAAACGGCCGTCGACCATGTCAACCTCAAAATAGACGAAGGGGAAATGGTAGGCGTTATGGGGCATACAGGCTCTGGAAAGTCTACGCTCATACAGCACTTCAACGGACTGCTAAGACCTACGTCTGGAAAGGTGCTTCTTGATGGTAAGGACATATGGGAGGATAAAGACAAAATACGCGAAGTTCGTTTCAAAGTGGGACTCGTTTTCCAATACCCTGAATATCAGATATTTGAGGAGACGGTTTTTAAGGACATTGCGTTTGGGCCGAAGAATATGGGACTTGATGAAGCTGAGATAAAGCGCCGCGTTCTTGAAACAGCCCATGATATTGGACTTTCTGAAGAGTTGTTGGAGCGTTCGCCTTTTGAGCTCTCAGGAGGTCAGAAGCGTCGCGTTGCAATCGCAGGTGTTATGGCTATGGAGCCAAGAGTGCTAATACTTGACGAGCCTACTGCAGGTCTTGACCCTGCAGGAAGAGACAAGATACTTGAGCACATCAGGCGTTATCACGAACGCACGAAGAATACTATACTTATCGTTTCCCACAGTATGGAGGATATTGCTTCATTTGCAGACAAAATACTTGTTATGAGCAAGGCAAAGCTTTTCTGCTACGACGAAACAGTAAATGTATTCGCAAAAGCTGATGAAATATCCGAGATAGGTCTTGACGTGCCGCAGATAACCAAAGTTTTCGGAGAACTCAAGCGTAGAGGTCTCGACTTTGGTAAGGAAGTTTTTACGGTGGGCTATGCTCGCGACCTCCTGCTTAGACAGCTGAACGAAAGGAAGGTACGCTGAATGCTGAAAGATATCACCATCGGACAGTTCTTCCCCGGAAATAGTATTATTCATCGTCTCGACCCGAGGTTCAAGATAATTATCACGCTCATATACATCATAATGCTCTTTTCTGGAGGCAATTATCTCTGCTTAGCAGTGGGAGCCTTATTCACCTTTGGTGCGATACTGCTTTCACGCATACCGTTAAAGATGTTCTGGAAG
>JAFZYX010000151.1 GCA_017616055.1 Ruminococcus sp. | reverse complement strand
GCTTATGCAGTAGGAACTTTTATTTCAAAAAAATACGGCCGTTTTTAATCAGTACGGCCGCTCTAATCTATTCGTAGTATAATTACCCTATAAAAATAAAGGCCGTAAAAAACGGCCTTTAAATTGCTCTGAGAGCTATTGGATTTTTAAAAGTATAATTCCGTCGGCAATTGCTGCCCGG
This sequence comes from Ruminococcus sp., assembly GCA_017616055.1. Lineage (GTDB taxonomy): Bacteria > Bacillota > Clostridia > Oscillospirales > Ruminococcaceae > Ruminococcus. The sequence continues at coordinate 12,644 of JAFZYX010000151.1, read as the reverse complement.
ATCATCTCGAGCTCTTGTGAGCTGGCCGGGTAAGCTTGTGAGTTCGTTGTCATGCTGTTGAGGATCGGATTTTGCGCGCAAACCAAACCACTTGTAAAGCTCGAGATCTGAGCGGGCTCGGCCGTGTAAAATCCTGTGCTCATGCCATATACTGCAAGCTTAAGAGGATCCCACGCCGGGAGCCCCTCAACTTGTGTGAGCACTTCACCCGTTGGATAGTATATAATCAATCTGCATTTAAGATCTATCGCCCAAGCTCCGCAAGGGCTTGCACTGCCTATTGTGTGTGGCGCTGCGGGTATATGTTCAAGTGAATAGTTCGCGGTTTCTGCTGCATACTCTGCATTTATTGCCGTTCCAAGTGCTCCGACTTGCTTCCCGCTGCTCCAAGAAAAAGGATTAACCATAGACTTTGCAAGGCCAAAAGCTGCTGTCATTTTGTTGTTATAGGCGCTGCGGCTATTAGCTACTGCATTAGATATATTGCCTTGAATTGTTGCGGAATCAATGCCGGCTACGGGAATATTTATAGCTATATTTCCGTTTAAGGTTTCAATAACAAGATTATCAGATAATATATATCCCGTGCAAGTTCCTGTTGAGTAATCAACTACAAGCCGAGCGGAAAGATCCCTATTTAAAATATCCCTGGGAGAGAGCTCAACAGTGCCGCAGAACGGGATATACATTTCAAATTTTGTATAGGGTTCGTAATCGAGGAAACTATCGCCAAACCTCGGACGAATTTTTTTACCTTGAAAAGCATATTCATAAGCCGTTTTTGACATAGGATAACCAATTGCGGTGCAAGTATTCGTGCCGAGTTTTATATTTTCTACTGCCGAGCTTCCGTGAGGGATCGCCATTGGATAACGCTGCAATGAGATGATACTATCAAGAGGATCGGACACAAGAAACGAGGCGTTGATTACTGTTGCATAGTCATCATATTTGGGATTATCTATTGCGCTATCAACTACGATTTTAAAGAGATCCCGGCCGAGCTGCTCAACATTCGTGCCATTAAGCACGTAGCGCTTAAACATTGTTGCGCTGTCTCCAATAGAATTGAAGATAGTTGTATTATCATATTGGTTTTCGGGGGTCGGTGGAACGTCCGGATCATAATTACTTTCGGTTGTGTCTTTCCATGTAAATTGCGGTTGCAAACCGTTTTCAATGCCGCTTGTATATCTGCCCTCAGTATATCCGTTATCCTCTATAATTCCGAGGTGCATTTTATCATGCAGCCAACGTCCATTATTAGCCTCATATGTACTATCATATAAATGATCGTTTAGGCCTAAATCTACACTATCGCAGAAAAATAAACCATATTGAGCGCAGCATTTGCGCAGATATTCAAAATTATCCTCGGTACCGTCAAGATATAAATTATAATTATATTCTCCGCCCCCTAAATCAACTATACGTTTTCCGCTTACTTTATCTGCTCCGAAAAAATAATCTCCATAACCTGTATTTAACCACCGCACAAATCCTTGTGTTCTGATATGTGCAATACCATATAAAGGCAATTGCAAATAGTTAGTATCACCGTCATTTTTTAGAAGTCTGTATGGTACATATGAAGAATAGTTATTGCTTTTTAAAGCTCGAGCCATAACCGGTAAAATAGTTGAAAAATCTCCGCTAATATATGAATAAGTACCGTTTGTATTGGAACGTCTGTAAACTCGTGCATATGCTCTGCCAATGGGATTATTATTTCTATCTGCCTGAGGTAGTGCAGCATAATCTTTAAGCGAATAATCGGTATTGCCTAACGGAGATCCGGAAATAGTTGTAGGTATAACACGAATTTCCAAAAACAAAGATTTTATACCAAAACTATAAATTTGTGTTGCATATCCATTATAATTTAAGCCTCTGTAAAAGGTTGTAGCGTCTGATATACTCGGATTAGCGGCCGCATTTGGTGCCCATATTTCACGGCTATTATTATATGGTGGTTCTTTAAATTGGTTTGCGTCATTTAAATTAGGTGTTCCGGATATATTATTTACTATTACATGATATCTTTGACCGGTTAAAAAAGCTACGGGTGCGAGTTCTGTATTATCAGTTATATATGATAAATCAGCGTTTTCGCCTGTAAATACGCCTATATTATTTAATGATAGTTCACTGTTATTTACAGCGGTATATGCTATTGACCAATCATCTATATCAGTATTTAAAGGAAATGTGTTATCTGCTTGAAATACGCCCATTATATAGTTTTCTACGCCGGCGGGCGTATCCGGATTTTGTGCCATTGTGAAAGCGGGATAATCATCAAAATCACTATCAGTAATAGCACTCGCGCCTGTTCTTACATTTAGGCCGTTCAGCCTTACATATGGATTACCCCATTTACTCGTCGGTTCCATCTTATCCCCCCTTAGACTGCCGGAGTGCCACCAACAACGGTAAGTAAATAGCTATACTCGGCGTCGGTGTTAAAGCTATTTGAGGTTTCCGGGAGCAAGATCGACGTTATTATTTTCTTGCTCGGGTTAATTGGCAATTTGTCATCTATTATTTTTGTGGGCTGCGCTATACTCTCGGATCGTACAATTACCGCTGTTGTGTTTTTTATTGATGTGCTGAAGCTCTGCCGAACGTCTAAAGCGCAAGAGAGTTCTATCCTATGTCCGGTATTTACTGCTGCATTGGTAATATAATAATATCTATCGAACGTATCACAATATAAATAATTGACCGTAAAATAGGTATCATTGTAATCAACCTCAAAAACCGGATTTATAATATTGACCTTTTCTGTTGGTTTTACTGTTATCGCCGTTCCAATCTGTGTTGCTGATGTAATCTTATCCAGGGCGCGAGGATCCGCGCTGCTCTTATATAGTGTAATTGTCATAAAATCAACTCCTTATAGCAGAATAGCCCGCGTTTGCGGGCTATTCCAGGAAATGAGAATTTATATATCATGCCTCGCCGGGCTCGGGGGTTTCGGCGGGCTCGGCTGCTGCTTTGCTCTTTTTGGTGCTGCGTGTCTCCGGAGCTGCTGCCTCTTCTGCCTGAGGTGCTGCCTCGAGAGTAAGGCCGCTTAAATCGTATTCCTGGGTATTGATACCGGCCGGAGTTGTTGTAATAACTCTGAGCTTTGCCGTTGTATCACTAACTTTTATGGTTCCGCTGCGCTCGGGATCGTCGATTATATCAACGAGATTTGTTATACCCACCTGGCAGCTTGTAGCGTCCGACGGAATATCAAGCCATTTAAGAGCAAGGAAATTACCATTACCCCAAACCGGTGGAAGAGATCCGGTTGTTACGTATTTAAGTGTACCGCTTATCTTCTGAAATTCGTTATCTACTTTAAGATCGGCGCCCTGGAGATCGGAAACATCATAGCCCCAAATTTTTTCAGTCTGAGCCATAGGAAGAGTAATAACATTTGGAGTTCCGCTTCCCATTACAAAGATTATACCGTTTTCGGCGAGGTCGTTAAAATGGCTCGTGTCGATTTTATAGAAATTCGTCCAATATTCGCCATTAGCGTTATAGGCCGAAGTTACGCGACGATTATCATTAAGTACGCCGAGAGCGTCACGGTCGAAAAGCACTCCGACGATAAAGTTTTTATCTACGATCGTTCCGTCGCTACTTGTCTTTACGTCAATTCGTGAAGTTTCCGCGAGCTCGTAGTTTTCGCCCTGAGTCTGCCAAAATGGAACAGTCTCAAACTCTCCGATCTTAACGAGGTCATTGTGATAAGTGTCGGACTGCAAAAATACTTCCATACCGGTTGAGAGATCCGAGTGTATTACTAAATGAGCATAATCGCGAGGCGTAAAAGTTACATTAGGATCGTCGCCGTTGTCGTTAAATTTAACGCTCGGAGCTCTAAAACGCTCTACATACTGCTTTACCTTATATGCAAAGAATCTGTAAAAATCCTTATCAAGTGCAGCCTCTTCGGGAGTAAGCGGAGATACTCGGAGAGAGTTAAAAGGTGTAAGTACGTCAACAATTCCGTTGCCCCTCTTTATTTTCTCGGCCATAAAGTTATTGATAGTGCGCATAATAAGGCTATCAATATATATAGTCATAGAGGTTTGGATCCTGTTTTCTATCATAGAGATAAAGCGGTTCATTGCTGCCGGGCTCGTGAAGCTCTCGCGGAGCTGCACCTCTGTGAAAGAGCAGTCTATCTGCCAAGCCTCTTTAGCATTATAGAACATCTGTGTTACGTCGGGCGGGCAAAATTCAAACTGGTTTACAGTCTGCCCCTTTTCAAGGTTCCAAGAGGGGTTAGCTTTTGCGTCAAAGATCTTGCAGCGTGTCTTGCTCATTATTGAGCCATACTCCCAGGAATCGCGGAGCACGTTCGGAGCGTAGCCCTCATAAGTCCTATCGACAAAAACCTCGCGGCCTATACGGTCGATAAGTGCGCGAACGTAGTTATCTTTCCAGTTGTTATTAAAGATCTTTGTACCCATATCAACAACATTGGAAAGATCCTCATTTACTATAAATTCCTCTCTGACTTGCTGCCCCTCATCATTGAGGATCGGTTTTGCCTGGCCTGTTACTTCTTTCATTACATCATTTAAAAGGCCGTATATCTGTTTTACCTGCATAATTTACCTCACTTTCATTATATCCATACTTGTAAAAATATCTCGTCTGCAATATCATTGATAATCACGTCAAGTATATCATGTAATGCAGCCGCGATAAATCCGTCCTTAAGTGTTTCCGACGCCGGCCTTATACCGGTTCGGCCTTTAGTGTCTTTGGTATACACGTTCATGTCAACGCCCGTTGTTGTAACTGTGCTCTCAGCTTCCGAGGTCGTTTCGGTGAGATCCGGGGAGCCTGAGTAGCTTTCCTGTACGGATCCCGTTCCTGTCTCTCCTGTAATATCCTGGCTCTCAGAACGCAAGCCGGAATTATCAAAAGGATTGACGCTGTGTGTTACCGTCGTTGTAATTCCCGGTGTTGAGGTCGTTGTCCTGGTTTGTCTCCGGGTATTCTCAGCGGATCCGCTGCCGGTGCTCGTTGAGGTGCTTGTCAAATCGGGAGATCGCTCGTGATGATAGTATTCATGCATATTCTTATCTGCGAACGGTTCATACTTCATTTTGTAGAAATCGACTAAATCAGCATATTTTTTGAGATTTGCAACTAAATTCAAATGAAAGATATTTACTATGGTTTCCGTCGTATAATTTGTAATAGCTTCCTCAAATAGCTCCCACATTCGCCCGGTTGCTTCCTCTGAGGTTGCGTCTATATCTGATAGTATATCCGAATACTCAGTAAAGGGATCCGTGAGCTCATTCGTCATTACCTGATCCCACGTCCGAAAGTTCGTCCTTTTCGGCGCTGGCATTATCATCACCCCCTATAATGATAGTATTGTTATCACCCTCGATATTGATTTTTGCGTTTATCTCTGCATAATCGTTGGCCGCGTCCTCGTCGGGATCCGTCACCTCTTCCGGAGCTGCTTCCTCTTCCTGTCCGGGCTCTTGCTCGGGCTCGGGAGCTGCTTCCTCTTCCTGGCTCTCGGGTTCCTCTTCCGGAGCTGCTTCCTCTTCCTGGCTCTCCAGTTCGGGTTCGGGCTCGGGCTCGGGCTCCTCGGCCGGCTCGAGCTCCGGATCCTCTTCCGGTTCTTCGCTCTGAGCTTCTTCCGGTAAGTTGCCGCCGGCCGCTGCGCTTCCGGCTCGGTTCTGCTCTTCTCGCTGCTGTTCTATTATAGGATTTAAACGTGCTGTTATGTTGGTTCCAAACATATCATTTACACGTTGCAGCCCGTCTTTAATTGATATGAGCATATCGTCAATATTTAAAAAGCATAGATCTAAATTGTCATTTACTTCCGCAGTAATAAGCCGCTCTCGTTTCATTTGGTCGTGTGTTTGTATTCCTATCTGCTCATAGAAATGTGATAATATATATTGCTGTACTTCTATAAGCTCAACGAGGTTATGATTACTTTGATTTTGAAGTATCGGAACGCCTTGCAGCTTATCAATCAAACTGCTTTTTACAACTATATCGGGATCGCCCTCATACATCTTTGCAAAAACTGCCTTGATACTGTCAACGGTGTTTTGTGTATCAGCACTAACGAGGTTTACAAGCCTTGTATTTTTCTGCGCTATATTTATAGATATGTCATTATCTGCGAGCATTGTCGCCGTTCGTTCTATGAGGCCATATAGGCCGCCGTTGAGCTCCGATAAATTATATTTATCGGCCTCGCTCAGATAGAGGATCTCGCATTGCTCGCCGAGCTTAAGATTATATGATTTTCTTAAGCGGGGATTTGTAACAAGTACATTGCGGGGAATATAGTAAACGTTGGGCGTATCAGCACGGGAGCAATTGAGCGCCAAAAGATCCTGACCGCTCTCGCCTACCTTTTCAGCTTCCAGGAAGCACACTTTACCCTGAGTGTATAGTATCAGTTTCATAAAGGTTTCTGAAACAGTTTCCGGAATACCCTCGAAAAGTATTACTCTGTATAGCAAGCGGAGTATGAAATCAAAGTAATACCGGTAAAGCTTTGTAAATGCAAGCTTTTTGGGAGTTTTAAAAATAAATTCAAGGATTGAATTATTATTGTCTTGCTTTGACATTATACTTTTAGCCCCCCTTTCGTTGCCCATTTGAGCCACGCGGAAAATGTTTCCCCGTCCTCATTATCGGCAAAATACGTCTTGTGCTGCTTTATGAGGTCAAGTATTACCTCGTGAGCTCGCGTCTTTATAATTGCAAGGTTGCTTTGGTGCAGCGGGTTCGGATCCGGTGGATCGTCAAGATTATCTGCATATATTATACTATTTTCCGGATCCTTGATCTCCTTATATCTCCGGGAGATCGCAAGGAGCGGCGCGTCGTTGAAGATATACAAGCCGCCCCGCAGCGTCTGCCCGTCAAAGGATATATAGAATTGTAGTTCCGGCCGGAGCGAACCAACGCCGGCCGGTATGTGCCTGTAAAGTGCTATCTCCCAGTTTCCGGAAGTAATCATATCAAGCTCGGGGTTATCAAAACAGAAATACTGTGAAACGTTCTGACCGCCTCCGGGGGCGTCTGAGTATTCAACAGCGATCTTTGTGCCGCTCGCTCCCATTGTGTAAACGTCTATTGTTCCTTGTTTCTGATCTTTGATACGTGTCAAGCCCATTTCTCGAAAATAGGGGCAATACTTGCTGACCGTATTCGCGATCATATATATTTTAGCGGATCTTTGACGAATTATAGAGCTTAATAAGTTCTGAAAGAGCACAAACTCATTTGATAAATAAAATTGTCGGGTTATAAATTCATCGAAAAAAACATACTTTACCGGGCCGGCGTCCTGGCCTTTAGTAGTCTCGGCCGTATTTATCGCGTAAGTTCGGCAAAATGGTTTTTTATCCTGTGCTATCTTTAGATCTCCGTCATAGCAGCACAAGTAAAATCCATTGGATCGGTACTGTATAGAGTTGTATTGTCCGTCGGTTTTCTCGAATATATAATCCAGGTGAGGATTAAAAAGCGCCTCGAGGTTTTTCGGTTTAATCATTTCATCAAGGCGTCTTATATACGCGCTCGGGATCCCCTCGTCAAAATAGGCGTCGAGGATCTTCCGGCAAACCGCGAACGTTTTACCGTTTGAGCGCTTCCCGTATATAAGATTATATACCGCGTCGAGGGCGTCAAGAGCTGAAATATCATAGTAACTATTATTATTTTCCGTCATATTCAGCCCCCCGGTATAAAAATAAAGGTGAGTAATTCCGATTTACTCACCTTTATTATACTTATAATTATACAAAAAGTCAAGATTTATGCATGAATTTCTGTATAATATTCATTTATTATTCATATTTTATATAGTTCATCAAGTTTCTTTTTAATCTCTTCATATGATTTATCTTTGCTTTTGTATATCTCCAATGCAAAAGATAATCCCGCATAAAGTCCAGCAGTAAAAGCTTTACCGTTATGCCTTGTTAAATTGCATTTTGCATTTAAATATTTTAGTATTTCTTCTATTTTGGCCGGATATTCGCCTACAAAATCATATTTCATTAAAATTACATTCCTTTCTTGTAAATTCCGGTATAGAGGCCGTGTACTCTGAGAGCTCAACGCAGAGCTTGCAGAACGTGAGCACCCGGCCTTTGATATGCAGCCTGTGATATTTTTCATCTTTCCGGATCGGAGCCCCGCAGCTCTCGCAGCGGTAAAGGATCGGCGGCGTGTATTTACTCATTTTCTTTTACCTCTCCTATCTCATAAGAATAATAGCCATTATCGGAAATATAATCGAGAAATTTTAAAAGTTCCTCTATTGTTTCAATATCATTGTAAAACATTCCGCAGCCGCAGCCGTTATCATCATATAATTGTACAGCTATTCTCATATTGGTTCCCCCTCGTAAGCTTTCATAATTTCAATTATTAATTTTTTTGCGCAGCTTTGACACAAACAAACTTTTTTTAATATATTTTCGTCTTGATCTTGCAAATTAAAGACCGCAATTTCTTCTAAAGGGAAAACAATATTGCAATTATAACAAATCATTTTTTCTCCCCCTTGCTCTTATTTTCAATGTAATACTTTGGATTATAGACCGGGCTCGAGATCTTCCGGGCAAAATAATTGAGCTCGGCGACTGTGATTTTCTCGCCTGGTTTGATACTGTTACCCATTGCCGAGGGCTCGGAAGCGGGATAGAGCGTAAATTTACATTGAGTTCTTTTAACATATGATAAGACGTCACCCTCGCAGCGGTTGCCCTCTCTGTCCGTCCAAACCTCATGCAAATCAGAATTAACCGGAATCATACAAACTCTCGGATCGTACTCGGCCGGGATCGTGAGGCCGAGGGAAAAATGATTGAAACGCTGCAAGGGCGTTTTAAATTCCTTATTGAAATACTGACAATCCGCGTTCATTCCCCCGACTTTATACTCGAAAATATCTCCGCTCTCGCTCTCCCTGATATAGCAATACTGTTTTAAGCCCGTGAGCTTGTATTTTTTGTATTTCTTTATCGTGAGGGATCCAAGATCCTTAAGCAGCTCCGGAGAGATCCCGAGCGCTTCCGCTCTCTTTTCAATCTGCGATTTGACAATATCATTATAATTTGATATAATGTCAATAGCATCACCCGTATAATTTATATTATCCGTGTCACCGGATAAAACTTTGACTTTCCGATCTTTGGGAGCTGCAAGCAAGCGGCGCCTGAGGTCGGAAATTTCTTTTCTAACAAGGGCAGTTGTCCAAACTCCCCACTGATATAATACCGGGCTAAACTTTGCAGTTGGTTGTATATACTCGTGATCTATTACTTTTGGTTCTTTTTTCTCGGTATCAAAGATATATCGCTCCATAACCGGCCGCTTTGTAAAAATACCATAGAGGCGGGCGAGCTCCGATTTTATTCTGTTATACTCGAGCTCCGTCGCAAGTGTGAGCGCTCCGAGCTTTTCAAGCTCGTTCTTTTTTTGCTTTGCGTCGGCCTTGCTGGCATATAAGCGGATAATTACTTTCATTACATAGTCCGGCAGATAACCATACAAGCTCCCGAGCAAGTGATTTATTTTTATACGCTTAATATTGTAATTTTCAAGAAACAGCTTGAAATCAACGTCCGTGAGCGTCATATGCAAATAACTATTCTTATAAACTCGGACATTGCTCGAGCGTTCTATCTGTGCTTCCAATTGTTCTTTGCTGCTTGTATCAACATAATGGTTCCGCAGCGCCGAGGGCAGCACCGGAAGCCCGTCCGGCTTAAGCTCCACGCCCTGAGCCTCGAAAGTGATTAGCATAGCATAGCGATTATAAGGTTTGTCAAATAGATCTTTATAGCTCTCCGGTTGCGGGAGATCTATAAACTTCCCCATTGGATATTTATTAAGCACCATACGCGCAACATAAGCGCTCGAGGCGTCCACGCTCATTACATCATCAAATGCTTTGTCCGGGATCCCTTGCTCAAACCACACACAACCACCGAAAAACGCTTTAAAGAGCAGCGGGAGAACATACTCCCGGCCGTGCTCCGAGGTAAGAGGATTGAGCTTCATTATCATTGCACCCAGGTTACAAGCTGCGCGATTACTCATTTTGCGCTCTTCCAGGTAAAACAAATGTTTTACACGCGAGGTTTTAGTCAATGGAAGCTGATTAACTATACCCTGATATTTGAGGTCAAGCTCCTGACGGAAAATAGAGGCCATATATATAACGCGGTTCTCTGAATTGTCAATCTCTTCCTGAGTAAGCTCAACGGCAGCGGATAAAAGATCCGTTTGGATCTCCGGAAGAGCTATTCCGTGCTCGTGCTCCATATCATCTTTAAGATCCGTCTCAAAATATGCTTTATATGAGTGAATTTGATATACGTCCATAAGCGTAGCGAGCAGTATATCCGAGCCGCTCTTAGCTACAAAAGGCTCGCTCACATAAGGCAGCACCTTTTTAGTATTTCCGAAAAAAGTAAATAGATCCTCGACGATAATTACAAGATAATGCTTGTTTTTGCCGTTTGAGAACTTCATTTTTACTTTCATATCTTCCAGGAAGCAAATAAGATCCTCAAATGTGCGGCCGTATATAGTTTCATTCGTGCTATCAAAATAGAACGTCCAAAGATACGGGATATTGTGGGCGTACTGAATATCGAGTGCTGCAATGTAAGGACAATACACAAGATCCGGCCTATCCAGGATAGATTTAAAATTAAAATCCTTATAATACGTCATTTAATGCACCTCTTCCCAACGCTCTTGCCATTCTTCCCTTTTTGTGCTCCATTTCTCGAGTACATTGTCGAGAGCCTCGGAAGTATTGCCGGTATAAACGTTCTTTAAGTCCAGGATAAAATCGAGAAGATCTTCCGGTTCCGCTTCCCCTTGAATCGCGTCATATATTTCTGCATAAATAACCGGATCGCTTGCTTTGTATTCTGTATTTTGTTTTGCAACATTAAGAAGCTCAAATAATACAGGATAAATATAAAAATACTTCTCAGCTTGTGGAACTGATATACCAAACTGCAAGGCATATGTTGCAATATTCCTATGACGTGACATATTATCATATAAGCTTTTTGCGTATTCGCCTTGTTCCTGAGACAGCATATTCATTAAGTTGTTGAGCTCTTCCGTTGTATACGTTCTGAGGTTTGATTTACTGGTATCATACCCGCCGAGCTTATTCGCTCCAAAGTAATCTGTATGAGACATCATACGCTGCAAGATAGGATCCTGTTTAAATAGATCCGCTTTTTTAGCGTTTCGGAAACGCTTATTGATATCCACAAGGCGATCGTGTACAGCGTCAATCAGTGTTTGCCGGCCTTTTCGCTCCGCTTTGGTGAGTATCTTTTGTTTTGTCTTTTCTCGGATCGCTTCCTCATATCGTGCGCGAGCTCTCTCGATATCGGCATTCTGTTCAAATCCGACAAAGTGATAACCGCCGGCGCTTGCTCTTTTACCCTTAAGCACCTTATTGATATTGGAAGCGTCAACGCCGAGAGCTCGAGAAGCCTCGGCGACGCTCTTAAAGACTTTATTTTCTTCAATAACAAACAGTTTAGCCATATATTGCCCCCCTATACAAGTATAAAGCGTTCTTTATCCGGGATAACATAGTCCGGATAATATATTCCGTCCGGTTTCAATACGTATTTCATCTCGGATCTTATATTGCACTCGTTTTCGTGCAGATCCCGGCCGTTTGTATACAGCCGCAGCCCCGTATATTTGAGATAGATCTCGAGGTTATTCTCGTTGTTAAATTCCTCAACAGTCTGATCTGAGCAAGGCCGGATCCTCTCCCGGAGCTCTTCAAGGCTCGGAACGTGATCCCAAAGTGAAACACTCTTTTTTACAATCATAAATCATCACCTCTTTTGTAAATGAGCGGTTCGTCGAGACAGTCTAAAACTATCTTGTACGCAGAATAGAGCAGCCAAGCCCGCACCGCTTTAATACTTTTGGCGTCCGTCCTGGTTACACGAGCAAACACATAAGATCCAACGCTCTTGCGTTGTCCCGCAAGGCACCGGCTCACGCTCGCAGGATCCAGCCCAAGATCGTTGCAAGCGTCCTTTGCTTGTTCGTATAGCGTGTTATTGTTCGCACAGTAAACCATAAAGCACCCCCTTTACATCTTATCATAACATATACTTGACAAATTGTCAAGTATAATGTATAATATAAGTGAGCTATAAACCAGGGCGCCGGAGCACCGGCAGAAAGTGAGAATTTGTATGGAGCTTACAATTATTACCATTATTGCCGAGACAAACCTTGTCTCTCTTGAAACAAGCTATCTTGTTATCGAGAACGGAAACACAGTAAAAAGGTATTTCTCCGGTTGCGATGAATCATTGCCACCGAAAGAATACTATGATTTTATGCAAACAGCAAAACAAGAAACGATACACGGAATAAGTAAACTAACTGATAACTTTTCTATCACTGCATATTATGGATCCATTTTAAAACCAATTGAGCAATAGCTCTCAGAGCAATTTAAAGGCCGTTTTTTACGGCCTTTATTTTTATAGGGTAATTATACTACGAATAGATTAGAGCGGCCGTACTGATTAAAAACGGCCGTATTTTTTTGAAATAAAAGTTCCTACTGCATAAGC
>JAFZYX010000150.1 GCA_017616055.1 Ruminococcus sp. | reverse complement strand
TGAATATACACCGTTGCAGCGAACACCGACTGTGAAGCTTCTGCCGAGATCCTGATATGCCATTCTGAAAGGAACAGGATTCTGTGTGCCGAATTTGTTATCCAGAAGCTCCTTCATGTTAAAGTAATAGATTCTCTGATCTTTTGCAGCAGTACCACCGTGTTTTATACGTTCCCACATTTCCTTGAACATATCCTTGAGACCAGTACCGAAGCTGCTATTGAATATACTTGGAGAAGTACCAGTTTGATATTTATATATACCAGGCTGTGTCGCAATTTCAGTGACCATGCCTTGGTCCACCATAATCATAGCTTGGCCTTCGTGAACTACGATTCCGCTTCCGTCGGAAATAACATTATCATTTCCTCTTGTGTTAGATGAATGTTTTCCAAGCTGTTTTTTAGCTCTGACAACAAGAACATCAGAAGGAAGAGCGTCACAAGTATAAAATTCTTCCCATTGATCTGCAAGAGTCTGAGATGCTCCGACGAGAGCTGCCTGAATAATACCCATAATTATAGCTCCTTTCGGGAAAATAATCCCTATTAAAAATTTATTGTGCGAAAAATAGATATTTTCGTCAATTGCTTGTCAGCTAAAAACTAACATATAATAATTATAACATAATTAAATGAAAAATGCACTACCTTTTATCAAATTTTTACTGATTCAACACAAATTTTTATTTTTTAACAAACTAATCCCAGTTTTTCCATATGTCTGGCTGATATCCTATTGTTGCTTTTGATCCGTTTCTGACAACAGGAGTAACGATTATTTGAGGATTTTCAAGTACCTTTTCTTCCTTTGCTTCATCTGAAAGATACTGAAGCAAGGCAATAAAGTCTTTGTCCTTGTGCTTCTGATTTATAAGCATATCGACTCCGCCTAAGGCTTTTTTTACGTTGTTGAACTCGCCGCGGCTCATTCCTTTTTCTTTCATATCTATAAACTGGTACTTTATATTGCGCTCCTTGAAGTAACGTTCAGCTTTCTTAGTGTCAAAGCACTTTTTTGTACCGAAAATCTGTATGTTCATTATTGATCCTCCGATGCAAATGCAAGTTCTATATTATCTTCGGCTTTTTCAAGCTCAAATTCAATGCTGTGCAGCTTCAGACCGTTCTGAGCGAAGTAGAGCCTTATAGCAGAAAATCTCGAGAACATCGGGATTGTACACGAAATTGATACAGGTTTTCCTTCTGTTCCATTCCATGTAAGCGTACCACTTGGTGTTCCCATTGAAAAGATCGTTATTGGCAGCTGTGCAAGAGTGCTCTGAGTTGATGAAGCCGTTACTGTGACCTTATACCAGCCGAGATTTTTCAGTATCAATGCAAATGCATAATTTTCGCCTTTCCTGCTTTCGACGTTTTCAAGGTCTATCTTCAGATTCTTTTCAATATCATAAAATACTACAGGTTCATCTGATGCGTTTTTGCTTTCGTCTCTGTTGATTATCTTTACTATATCATCGCTTCCCATGAGCCTGTCCATGGCATGAGTTGTCATGACAAATCTGAGTACGTTTTCAGCGTTGCGTTGCAACTCTCCTCTTGTGATGACACCTGTTTCAAGGGCGTTTAAAATATCATTATCAACCGCTGAGCTGTCGGCACATACCATATAAACATCATTCTGAGCGCGTATCATCGGGATATAATAACTTCTTTTCGGTTCTTTGCCTCGGAAGTTTACATTTGCCCACCAGTCCGTCATTGTGAGCCCTTTGAAGCCCCATTCGTCACGGAGGATAACAGTGTTAAGATCGTAGTTGCCTGCTGTCCATATACCGTTGAGAGAGCCGTATGTTGTCATGATAGTACTTGCATTTCCCTCTTTAACAGCGATCTCAAATCCTTTGAGGTATATTTCGCGAAGAGCTCTCTCAGAAACAACGGAATCAAGAAAATGGCGATTTGTTTCCTGATTGTTGGCGCAGCAATGTTTTACAGTACCTGTTACGCCGACACTATGAAGGCCCTTAAGCTCAGCGGCAGCCATCTGGCCTGTAAGGTACGGGTCTTCCGAGAAATACTCAAAGTTTCTTCCGTTTAGGGGGTGACGATGTATATTCATTCCCGGTCCAAGCAGACAATCCACTTTATTTGCAATCATTTCCGTTCCAATGAATTCAAAAAGCTCATGTACAAGCTCTCGATTGAACGTCGAAGCTATGAGAGTACCATTAGGCAGACTGAAAGCCTTAGTACCGCAGTCAAGCCTCAAACCCGAAGGGCCGTCAGAGCAGCAGCACGCAGGAATGCCAAAATCATAAAGTTTATCAGAAACTCCTCCAAATGCAGAAGCAGTTCCTGCGGTAACACGTGGACTTCCCATTCCTTCGCCTCGTACAATGCATGAAAGGTCATGATCGGAAAGCTGAGCGATAAATTCTTTCATAGTGTGCTTTCCTCTTTTAACATCTGAAAGCTTTATGCCCTTATCACCTGTATATTCGATAACAGGCGGGAGCTTTTCTATACGGCGCTTTTCTTCATCGATCGTGCTTGTTGGAACTGTTTCAGTTGAAACTTCAAATCCATTGTCGGTTTTGTTTGGCTTTATACGTTCAAATGCAATTACAGGCGCAAGCGCCGAAGAGCACTTTTCAACAACTACTGTATTTGACTGGTTGAAAGAATATATTTTTTTTGCAGCTCTTACGTCAGAGCCTAACCAGAAGCTGTAATCTCCTTCTTCAAGTATCCAGCAGTATTCGTTGCCTGAAATTCCGGAATCATCATATGAAGCAATATCGCATTTCTTTACGGATATTGAAAGCTCCTGAGACTCTCCTGCGGACAACTGTTTGGTTTTGGCAAATCCGCAAAGTATTCTTGCAGGCTGTCCTAATTTGCCCTGAGATTTTTCAACATATATCTGAACAACCTCTTTTCCGGAGAATTTGCCTGTATTAGTAACTTTTACGTTGAATATCAGAACATCTTCGCCGCTGGCGGATAAGAATTCTATATCAAAAGTAGTATACGAAAGTCCGAAACCGAAAGGATAAACTACTTTTTCTTTGGAAAATGTCTCAAACCAGCGGTAGCCTACGTATACATCCTCTTTGTAGAAAGAGCGATCCTTTTGTCCAAAATACTCATCTGACGGGTAGTCAGATATTTTTTCTGCGATAGTATCGGGAAGTTTTCCCGAGGGGCTTACTTTACCTGTAAGAACTGCTGCCGTACCTGTTCCGCCTGTCATGCCTCCCTGCCATACGTACAGCAAAGCATCTGTGCCTATTTTACAAATATCATTTATATCAATAAGACTGCCTACATTTAGCAGGATAATTACTTTATCAAAACACTTTCTTACCTTTTTCAGCATGTCCTTTTCGCCTTCAGAAAGAAGATATGAACCTGCTTCGAGTCTTGCGTCTTGTTCCTCACCTGCTGTTCTTCCTATAATTATAACAGCTTTGCTGCTTTCTTTGGACGCTTCTTCAACAATGGTGTCGGTAAGGGGCATTTCCTTCTGTGACCATGGTTCGTTGCCCCAGCCTTCGCCCTGATCAAACGGGTTTTCTTCATCCCACTTTCTGTATATTTCCAGAAGCTTTTCGTTTACTTTGACTCCTGCTTCAATAAGTCCGTCAACGATGCTTGTGACCTTTGAAACGTTTACCATTCCGCCAGAACCGGTTCCGCTTTTATAATAATGAAGCTGTATACGTCCGAAAACAGCAATATTATCACTTTTATTCAGTGGAAGTACGCCGTTGTCGTTTTTCAGCATAACTATTCCCTCGGAAACGGTCTCGGCGGCTTTTTCGAGATATTTGCTCCAGTCAAGTATTTTCTCCATAATTTTATCCCTCCTTGGAAATATGTGATTATATTATATCAAATATCATGTATTATTTCAAGTGGTTTGGTTGATTTTGAACATATTATTAATATAAAAACAAAAAGCGGTGAGATAATTCCCACCGCATTATGCTTAAAATATTAACCGAAGTATCTCTTGAGAAGTCCTTCAAATGCTTTGCCATGACGAGCCTCGTCCTTTGCCATTTCATGAACTGTATCATGGATAGCGTCAAGGTTGAGTTCCTTAGCTCTTTTAGCGAGCTTCAGCTTGCCGTCTGTTGCGCCGTGCTCGGCAGCAACTCTCTTTTCGAGATTTTCCTTTGTGGAAGAAGAAAGAACTTCACCAAGAAGCTCTGCAAACTTAGCAGCGTGCTCTGCTTCTTCATAAGCAGCCTTTTCCCAGTATGCGCCTATTTCAGGATATCCCTCCCTATATGCTACTCTTGCCATTGCAAGATACATACCAACTTCTGTACATTCTCCGCTAAAGTTTGCACGAAGTCCGTCGAGAATCTCTTGATCTGTAACTGCTTTGGCAACACCAAGCTCATGTTCGCAAGCAAATACAAGTTTATCTCCAGTTTCCTTTTCAATGAATTTTGAGCCAGGAACACCGCACTGTGGACATTTCTCAGGTGGTGTATCTCCCTCGTGAACATATCCGCAAACAGGACATACATAAGTCTTCATAATTGTTTACCTCCATTATAATTAATATATTGTTTAGTCCGAGCTAAGACACTGCTTTGCTTATATGGACAAAATCAAACCGAATGCTTTACTCTGTCATGCTCTTCAGCGCGCTTTCCGTTATTGAAACGATCAAGAGTACCTACAAGATATCCTGTGATTCTTCTTATTCTGTCAAAGGGTACATCTTTAGCAAAATCATACTGAAGATCAACATAATCTCCATCAATCTTAACAGACATACCTAGTATCTCTCTGTCGCTGTACTTTTTCTTGCCGTAATCAATGTATGCATTGATCTCGTCTTGAGAAATCTGTTCTCCGATAACGTTTACCTTCATTGTTTTCGACCTCCATAGAAATAGTATTGACTTTTGACTGAATATATTGTATCATATAATAAATAAAAAATCTGTTGCATATGCAACAAAGGAGTGTTTTTTATGCTTCCAGAAGAAAATATATTGTTTAAAGGAATAGAACAAAGTGATTGCCATCGAATGATAAACTGTTTTAATGCAGATATAAAAAAATTCAAATCAGGGAACCGTATTATGGACTATTCTGATAATCCAGACAAGCTAGGTATTATTCTTAACGGTACTGCAGTTATGATAAGATATGATATAAATGGAGTTCGTTCTATCATGGAATCACTTGGAGAGCAGAGCGTTTTCGGTGTATATTTTACCTTTACAGCTTCGCAGAGAAGTGGAATTGA
>JAFZYX010000149.1 GCA_017616055.1 Ruminococcus sp. | reverse complement strand
TCGCAAAAGGCTGAACTTTGCGATATAGCATTGAATAGAGCATATAAGATAACGCTTTAATTATTATACCACATTTCATGCTTGGAGTCAATAAAATAGCGTAACTTACAGTATTCATAGCGTGAAATAAAGCAATCTTAAAAAATCTCATTTTACGTGTTAGTCCTGTATAAGTGTTGTGAAAGCACAAACCCTCCGAAATCATGTATATTGTTCTCGGTTCAGGTTTTAGCGCGCATATCGCATAGCTGAATACACCATTTATATACGGAAGGTATCCAATAAAAAGATACAACTACTGCCTGATCGTGGGCATCGACCACGGTTATGGCAACATCAAGACCGCCAATTGTATACGTCGGCGCGTGAGAGCCACCTGCACGGTATTTCAGAGCCAGTCTCCCGCTGTTTGAGAGCCACCTTGCCGGACATGAGAGCCACTTCGATAATCTGCATTATGGAGTGAGCTTTTATGCCGCAAAAGCCGCTTGACAGTGAGTATGTGTGTGGCAGGCTGGTGGCCAGGCAGCAGCCCTCGCGGCTGCCTACCTGTGCTGCCGGACTACCACACTCATAGAGGCTTGCTGTGAAGTGGACTGTGGAATAAATGCGAACGGACGAAGCGTGAAACAGACTAAAATCACAGGTGGCTCTTTACTCCGTGAAAGTGGCTCTCAAAGTCCGTGCAGATGGCTCTGATGAATCGGCATATACACCAATACGGTCACACAGACGGGCATCACGAAACTCAATGCAGAACCGACCTTTTCAAAAGGTATACTGTTCTATAAGGGCAGCTACTATCAGATCAGCGAGGGGAACAAGGAGTCTATCTCCGATAAATGGCCGGACAAAGCCTTTTATCTGTTCACGCGTCTGGACATTGCCTGCGAGCTGAATCGTGAGAGCATCACCTCTGCAAAGGTGCAGTCCGTCGTAGGACTTCCGCAAATATGGGTGAACCGTCAGCGTGACGAATTCCGAAGATATATGCTTCAGAGGGAAAGCGTGGACTTCAAGTGCAATGACAATCTGTATTCTATTAAGATCATCGGCTTTTTTGCATTCCCGCAGGGCTATGTTGGTGTTGTTGCCCCCTTAAGGAGATGAACGGTGTGAATCTGCTTGCCGATATCGGCAATGCTATTTTAGTTTTCAAATAAAAGGGGACGATTCAATGCTATCAACTCGGCTTCTGTTCGAACGTCGGTATTTTTACAGGTTAGAAGGGAACGCCTGAGCTTTAATCCATTTTTAGTTTTTAAGATGTACCATGCATTCTGTTTTATATAATTGGCTGACTCACGAGAAAAACCATTTCTTTGGAGAAACACAATGATTTCATTGGTAGTTCCGTATTCAACGAATTCGTACCAGTTATTAGAATCAAGAGAATGTTCTCCATTTATAGTTTTGTACATATTTGAAAAGCGAAGGAAGTAATTGGAGATACTAAAAAGAATTACATTTTCGATCACTTCAAGTGTATCAGCATACACTACATTTCTATGCTCCGGACTATCAATAAAAAATGATGGCGTGTAATCATTCAACCAGAATTTATCTGGATGATTTTTCATATGATCAACGGCTTTCTTCATAATATAACTTAAGCCATGGCCTTCCATCCATCGGCACAGAATAACAGCATACCAACTTAATCGCGAATGGCGACCTTGATCATCTACCTTTCCAAGTGTCTTTCTTTCATATTTATCCCAATTAAATATTCTGCATAGTTCTTCAAGGAATGCAAGAACAGTTGGATGAGGGAATTGTCCATTTTGTACTTTAGGGAAGCACAGTCCATTCTTAATAGACAATGCTAACCGTTTTGATTGATCTGCTGAAATATTGATATCACTATCTATATATATCCTTTGATTAGCAAATAACTCTCGTATTCTTTGTTCACCGCCTGTAGGAATGAATTTTGAAAATTCACGCCGAACAAGGCTGTCACGATCATCCAGTATATCTTTTAGAAGAATTAATCCAAATTTTCGCATCATAACATATTCTTCTTCCGGTTGTGTTTGACTTTTTGTATTGCAAGGAGATATAGAGGATGAACCAGATAACAATGTTTCAACCACATGCTTTTTCAATTTTGGTTTCATTTCCTGAATAACAGAAAGCTGTTGGTTTGGTATTGGCTCTCGCAACAACTTAATATATTCTATTTCAGTTGCCTGATTCTTGTTACTGATAAAAAACACATTTCCGTATAGGTTGAATTTAATACGTCCAACACGTCCAATCAAATTCCGAAATTCTACACTTGTCATTTTTGACCTACCACTTCGGTAATTCGTTATAAATAGATTATCTGCCGGGAGATTGACACCTTCAATAAGTGTACTTGTGCAAAACATAGCTGTAATCTTTCCAGATTTGAATAACTTCTCTATTCGTTGACGAATGGAAGCAGGAAGATATCCTATATGATAAGCTACTCCTTTCATTATTAAATCTGCCAGATAATAGTCGCCTTGTACCTGTGTTTTAATATCAGATGCTAATTGACTAAGATCAGAATCATTGATAATGGGCTTGTTTTGAGCAAATTCTCTTGCAGCCTGTATAGCAGCACTTTTACCGCTGAAATACGCAATATTACGGCTTCGCTGTTGTATGGGCTTTCCGTTATCGAACATTACAATCAAATTCATGAAGTCAATGATTGTAGTGAAACTATACTTGCAAACAAATATAGAATCCTGTGTATGGTCATTGAAAATACGAATTGTATTGTTTTCCTGGCTTATCAAAAACTTAAACTGTGTGACCGGCGAAAAAGTAGAAGAAAAAGATACCTCCGATTCTTTCTGAAGATTAGTTAATAAGTTCAAATAGACTTCCGGATTTGGTATGTTTGGAGAAGCAAAAATAAAATGCGGTGCAGGGTTACGCTGCGATAGCATATCTACTACCTTATAATAAAAAGGCGCTCTGCTGTTTCTGCCTGTCATTTTATGAGCTTCATCTATAAAAATATAGTCTATTCTAAAATCAGGATTGCTGATAAGAAGATACAGTAATCTTTCCGGTGTCATGACTAAAATAAAGTTATGGTCTTCCTCTAATGATAGATCGCTTGCTGCCGTCACAACGCTAAAATTCATTTTCTCAAGGAGTGGGCCAAGTCCTTTTACAGTATCTTCTCGAATTTCGTTAATCAATGCCTTGGTAGGAACAATTCGCGTAAAGTTATATTTTTGCCCCCGCTGAATCTGATCCTTAATGAACATTTCCATTATAAACGATTTTCCCATAGAGGTTGGTGCTGAATAACTGAGCGATTTATTTCCCATCTGATCGTAAATATTTTTCTGAGGAATAAAAAAGAGTTTGCTTTTATCAGCTGGAATAGAGAGATAATCGTTAATAAAAGCTGAAAATGCTTTTTCTTGTATTGTTGTTTCTGTATAACTGGATTTGTATACACTCTTGGCAATTTCTGTTCCTCGGAAGTTCCCAATGCTTGCTAGAACTGCTCCCGCATAATAAGTTACATTCTCATTATTTGGATATAGTTCAAGCAGGAGTGTTATGATGGTCTGCGCCCACATTTTGTGGTCATCAGATTTTGATATATGTGTTGATTTTGACAACAAATCCGCAAATCGGAGCGCTGCATTTACATCTACTTGACGAGGCTTCTGAAAGCCCTCTAAATGGAGCTTCATAATAGCATAATTATAAAGAAGATTATCATAAAGGACATTTAA
Source organism: Ruminococcus sp. (assembly GCA_017616055.1). Lineage (GTDB taxonomy): Bacteria > Bacillota > Clostridia > Oscillospirales > Ruminococcaceae > Ruminococcus. The sequence continues at coordinate 5,802 of JAFZYX010000149.1, read as the reverse complement.
GAAGTCATTATCATCTATGGAATTGAAAATAACATCTCCAAGTTTTGCTTTTTCTGGACTACTCACAAAATAACATCTCCTTTCATGACACGATTCATGATTTCGCTTTTATTGGATTCAGCATCCATGAAAGGAACAATATAGATATAAAATGAATGCATCCCTAGACCGCATCGTATTATTTTGTCTGCGATATATTGTGCATGATTCTGGATATCAATAATCATTTTTTTCATAACCAGATCTTCAAATTCAATATCGAGATGCTTTTCGGCACTTATTCCAAGTGTATATCCAAGAAAGATACCATAAGCAGTATTGTACTTCCTTTGCTCCTTTGGTGAAGGAATAATCGTAGAACTGATAAACTCAAGGTCTTTCTTATCAAAAGAACGATCAAGGACACTTTTTTCAACCATTTGTATTTCACGATCTGAGTGTTGCTCTATCCGCATAATTGCATCAAAAGCATTGTCAACTGCATCTTTGATATCGCCAACAATATTTGAAGTTCCAAAAACCATCTGATTAAAAGGAAACCCGTTTTCATCAGAATCGGACAGAAAATGAATGCTCTCGCAAACGCTTTTATACTTCGTAAGATCCGTTGAAAGTTCAACTCTGCTCAGTAGTTTTGGCGCCGAGAGTTTACCCTCTAAAAAGGCGTAGATCAGCATTTCTCCCAATTCATTACCGATTCCTTTTTCATCAGCAGCACCGTTTTCGCGCATAGTTTGAATTGCGCGTTCTATAGCTGCGTCAAGATCGTCATCTTGTTTGAATTTTTCTAATACAGCCCGCGAAAATACATAACGGCTTAAATTTCGATATAACCACTTCTCAAGATCAGCATGATAGAATTTCCCATCACGAACAAGAAGATGAAATAAGCGAAGCTGGTTCGGCTTTTGCAAACCAAGTTTCTCTGGACATGGTACCTCAGCAAAGACCCCATCCATCCCTTTTTCCTTTAGTGTTTTTGATAGGGATATGCTCATATTCATACCTCCAGTCATATATGTGACGCTTAATCTTTGTATGACAGTTCCTAGTAAAGCAATGTTGAGGATATCGTAAATGAGAATGCGTGGCAATTAGGGAAGCAAGGATTGCCATCACTATCTATCATAATCCATTCACACTCAAAATCCCCTTCAAATCCTCTTGCGTCCATTTCCACAGAGACCTTCACTCCTTGTTGGGGTGGAGTATCAGGAATAATTATGTAATTAGATGATGCTCTGGGGCGTACCGCATCATGGTTAGAGAAATATAGTCTTCGCCCAGTCCATACTTGGGTTCCAACGTTGTCAAAAACCCAAGTATGCTGAATCCTATCATAAATATTTATTTTATAAGATGATCTACAAACTGTTTTTATATAGAATTGATCTCCCGGATATAGTGGCTTAATTGATAATGAAAAAGGATCCGTATTCCTTTTCATTTTCCTATTCTGATATTCAACAATCAAAACATTTTCTCCGCAATCAGGGGCTGATTCTACAATTGTTCGAAATTGAATTGCAAGTGCTTCTGCCAATGCCTGCTTGTTGATCATCCCTGTTTCCGGGATGCCAAACGAGGCAATTACATTTACTACTCTTGCATCATCCATTTTTTCGATAAGGAATGCTGTTAAGCTTTCAATAGTAGGAGTAGGCATTGCCGCTTTCAAACTCTCTGTCAAAGGCTTCTTACCTGTGAACAGTTGCTTCCGATAGCTTTCAGATCCAAAAAACGGGCATCCAGCAGCTTGAAATAGCGAGACGATAAAATCAGGTTGACTTTTAATGCCGGGACATGCTGGATATATTCCTTTGCAAAGATCAGACAGCGTCATATAATCCTCTCCTCTAAAGAGTGTCTTATTTTGTGTCCAAAGTGTCTTTTATTGAATCCCAAGCCTCTTTTAAGTGCCTTTTTTACTCTGTATAATAGGCATAGTGATTGAGTTGGACTCGATTGATGCTTTTTCACTATTATTATACCACAAATAGTGTAAAAAATCAATAGTATGACAGCGTTCCGGTTCAGCCATCATATTTCATTCAATTAATTATTAGAAAGTGAATCGACTGATCATCGATAGCTCATGCTTTCTGGTAAAATATTGAAGAAACTGATGCAGTTTTCTGATGAGCAAGAAAACTGTGCTGCATGTTATATGTGTGTATATCGCTGATTGGTCAAATACAAGACCTGATAGAGAGCCTCATAGCCCTATTAGAAACAATATATGGTTTTATTTGAATAGGGTTGCTCTTCCAAAAGATATCATACAGTTCCATTGAAAAGAAAGGAAATAAAACAATGAATTATAATCATGGCAAAGCCCAAAAGGCATTTGAGCGCGAATGGGCAAAAACAGAAGTATACTTTCGTGAGAACGGAATGACCGAAGAACAGATTACCGCAATGCGAGAATACGATTGGGAAGTATTCAAGAGCGAACGCCGTTATAAGGAACATACGGTGAAATTCAGTGATGCGAATTCTATTATGCTTGCTTCACCGGAGGATACAGTTTTTGAATGCAACGAATCAGAGTGGTTGCATACACTCCCTCTTGAGTTATCTGAACAGTTAAGCCGGCTGAACAAGGATAAACTGACAGCTTTTTACTATCATGTTGTATACGGATTGACTCATCGGGAAATTGCCGTCATTTTGAACACAAGCAAGAAGTCTGTATATCGCTGGATTAGAAAAGTCTACAAAGTTTGCGACAATTACAAAAAAGTGGCCATTTTTGCCCCTTGAAAACGGCTATATAGTGAGAAAGCAAATAATTCTCTCACAGAGCACCTTGAAAATTGAATAGCAGCATACAGGGAACATTTAACCTGCGGCTGGGTGAAACCGGCAGCCACGGAACCCATACGCGATGACCATGCAGTGCATGAGAGCGATTCATATGACGGTTCGAGATCGGAGCAGCGTCCGAGGGCGATGAAACGCAGGCGATCATGATACTTCTGCTGAGAGGCAGCTCCGCCGTGAGACCCACGGCGTTTGAGAGCTTAGCGCTATGCGGCTGATCCGCTGTCAGCCGACCTGTATACTCCGTTCTGTGACGGGTACGAGATAATATCACAGATGCAAAATCACAAAAATACGGCGGCTACTATATATAGTATGCCGCCGCGAAAGGAGAAGTACAAATGAAAAACGAAATCCAGCTGTTTCATAATGATGAATTCGGAGAAGTGCGCACGGTCATGATTGACGGCAACCCATGGTTTGTCGGAAAAGATGTTGCGTGCATTCTCGGATATGCAAAACCGCAGAACGCGATTGCAAATCATGTGGATGATGAAGACAAAACCAGTGCCCTGATTCAGGGCACTGGTTCCAATTACAAAAGTAAAACCGTACTTATCAACGAATCCGGTGTTTACAGCCTGATACTTTCCAGTCAGCTTCCGAACGCAAAATCCTTTAAGCGTTGGGTGACTTCTGAGATTCTGCCTGCACTTCGCAAGACCGGCGGATACAGCGTGAACGATTCGGCATATTTCATCGGCAAGTTTTTCCCTTATGCTACCGAACAGCAGCAGACGCTGCTGCAAGTCACACTCGATCATCTTGATGCTCTGAGCCGTCAGATTGAAACGGACAAACCGAAAGTCGAATTTGCTGACCATGTTGCAGAAAGCGAATCTCTGATTGACATGAATACTATGTCAAAGCTGGCGAAGCATAACGGAATCAAGATTGGGCAGAACCGTTTGTTTGAATGGCTGCGTGACAATGGCATCCTGATGAAAAACAATGTTCCGTATCAGATCTACATGGAGCGCGGCTATTTCAAGGTGCGGGAAGGCAGCTTTACCGTCAACGGCGAAACAAGGCTCTATCATAAAACGCTTGTCACCGGCAAAGGGCAGTTATTTATTATCAGAAAGCTGCTCGAAGAATACGCGGATGATGCTGATGATTAAAGGATGCGGTAATTATGAGTAAGCGCTGGATCTATGTCGGAGTCCCGCCGGATTTTCCGAAATGGGTTCTGGAACTACCTCGGAAATGCTGGGACTGCATATATCGAAAATGTGAGGAAGCAGAGCATTATTGCCCGTTTCCCGACTGTTGTCCGGAAAAGAGGAATGAAGATGATGAAGGCAAACAACCGAAAACCGAGAACACAGACGATTGCGACCGTGATCTGGAGTAATATTGTCCGGCAGCAATATCTGCTCGGTATCACCGATGAACAGCTATGTGAGGTGCTCGGTGTCACATCCAGGTCGCTGTATAACTATCGGATTGATCCGTCCGTATTGACAATGCGCCAGATTCAGTCACTGCTGGACAGCTTTGGCGTGGAGATGCAAACGCTGATTATATCATAATGGAATATGATTCACAGGAGATCAGCGTATGGCCAGCGTATCTAGCTGAGATTCTTTTGGTTTAAATGACGAAAGTGAATTGAAAGCCTTTACAGGGAGCCGAAAAAGGTGTATACTATCAATGAGGGTTATAGTGTATGCCTTTGAGAAAAGGAGTATACTATGGCAAACGCAAAACAAATGCCTTCCGGTAACTGGAGGGTTCAGGTCTATCTCGGAACCGCTCAGAACGGTCGAAAGCTCAAGAAGTCAATCACAGCCTCGACCAGATGGGAAGCCGAAAAGCTTGCGGCGGAGTTCCTCGAAAACATCCACACAGAACAGAGTCGCTTTACCGTGGCACAGGCAGTGCGCGGGTACATCGACAGCAAGAAGAATGTGCTGTCTCCGTCTACTGTTCACTTCTATGAAAGAGCGCTGAAACACAGACTGCCGTTGCTGATGCAAATGGACATTCACGATGTGGACAGCATTGCAATGCAGAAAGCGATCAATGAAGAAGCGGCGACAAAAAGCCGCAAAACGATTGCCGAAGGAAAGAATCTGGTTGTTGCTGCATTGAAGATGTATGGCATTCGTCCGGATTTCGTTGTGACGCTTCCGCCGAAAAAACCAAACATGAAAGCGCTGCCGACCGCAGAGCAGGTGATTCGCATGATTCGCGGCACGGAGATTGAGTTGCCGTGCATTTTGGCGATGTGGCTCAGCCTACGAATGAGCGAGGTTCGCGGTTTGCAGTTCGGTGACATTAAGGACGGCGTTTTGACTGTTCAGCGCAGTAAGCTGTTTATCAAGAGCAAAGATGTTGTCCGCGAGCTGAACAAGACCTACAATTCCACACGGCGGCTGGTTGTTCCGGCTTATATTCAGTCTTTGATTAACGCAGTACCGCATGAGCGTGACGAGGATTTCATTGTTCCGCAGGCGTATCAGTGGATTCGGGGCCGCTTGAAAAAGCTGGCAAAGGCGAATGGTTATGATCTCACTTTTCATCAGCTTCGGCATTTGAACGCTTCGGTTATGCTGATGCTCGGCATTCCGGACAAGTACGCGATGGAGCGCGGCGGCTGGTCAAGCAACGGCGTGCTGAAGTCAGTGTACCAGCATACATTTTCCGAGGAACGCAAGTTGGTTGACGAGCGGATAGATGGATTCTTCGATGCTCTGCTGAACGGCTGATTACCCGCCTATAAATTCCTTCGGTTCCCTTGCAGTTCACTTTCGACAAAAATAGCATCATGATAATTGCGCTGATGCGTAGGATTAGAAATTAGATAGGCGGGCACTGCCCGCCCACGCGAGGCTTCCCGTTGTTTTGCCTAAATTCGTTCCGGTATTTTTGTATACAATTCCCACGAATAAATATGCTATAATAAAGCTATACAAAACCAAGGAGGGATCCTGCATGAAAACCCTGCTGAAAAACGGTACCGTTCTGAATGTCTTT
>JAFZYX010000148.1 GCA_017616055.1 Ruminococcus sp. | reverse complement strand
TTTGTTGTCGCTATTAACCGCTTATTCCACGCTGCGCCAGCAGACTCACTGTTTTTCGCGATCTCTCGCGGCGACTTAATTATTATATCACGCCTCCGCATCAATGTCAACACGGAATATTTTACAAGCTTGATTATCATTTTAAATTGAATTGTGTCTATTTTTACTCTTCTCTGTCAATTATCACTGTAATGCAGAGTTCATCAATGTTTTCCTTGAATCTTATTACAATAGTTCCGTCCGTTGACACACCCGTTTCTTCCATAATGGGCAGGATTCTTTCCTCTGAAGACATTAGATACTTAAACTTATCATATGTATCGAGATCAGAAAGCTCTACATCTATTGTATTGTTACCTGAACTCAGCGCATTTTTCACTATTTGCACTGCCTGTTCGAGGTTACTTGCATGGTGGCCGCTAGATTTGTAAACATTCCAGTTGTCGCTTGTACACTCAAACGGTTTGAAAAGCTCCTCATCAGCATTATGTGAACGATAGAATACTTTGTCTGGGCGCAAAAAATACTCACTGCGAATTTCTCCTGAAATATCTGTATCCTCCCACGTCACGTCAATATTATACCATTCTACGCCTATCTTCACCTGATTCCAAGCGTGGTTCTCACCCCTGTCTGTAGTTCCTGTGATGACCTGACTTTCAAGTCCCATCTTCGACGCAAGCAGATTGAAAGCCTTGGAATATCCTTCACAATTAGCTTCACCCTCTACGAGACAGCCATATGCCGTGGATGCATATCCTCCATCGTCTCCTATAACATATTTGCAACGATTTATAATATAGTTACTAATATATGTTGCGATATAGTAACCGCCACGTATATCACTGCCCCCATTTACAGCCTTTTGAACAGCGCTTTCAAGCTCACCTCTCCTAAGCTTTGTGTCAAGTGCAGCCTTGTATGCCATTTTGGCCTCTCGCACTTTTTTCGCTGTATAATACACAGAATCGAGATAGAAGAACTCCCCCTCCTGCTTTTCAAGTATACGAAACACCTTTGAATATTCGTTACCCTTTACCTCGAACGGAAGTGGTATTATTTCCTTTTCCTCTTCGATGCCACGGTATAGTGCCGTATACAGTGCCTGCTCCTTAGCGCTAAGCTGGCCGTAAGCAGGTCTTACGGAAGCTTCCTCACTTGTGAGATACTCTGCGTCAGGATAATTATGCATGACACCCGCTGAAAGCCCATAATTCAGCGCAACTACCACAAGCAATGAACACGCAAACACAAGTAGTGTCAATATTACTTTTTTCTTCAAATCAGTTCTCCGATATCATAACAGTATTGTTCTTTATTTTGAATTGCGGCTGATTTTCCACGAATTTGCTAAATTTTGAATAGCCATATGTCTTTACGTCAAATTCGGGTATCTTAGCACAAAGCTGCTTTTTTAGCTCACCGAGATTATACCCTCTATTGCCATTTGAGCGGACTATCGCTTCAAGAGCACTCTCAATTCGTTCCAAATCGGTCATACTGGTTTTCTGCGAAACGAGTATACTGCTGCCCTCCTGGCGAAAGCTGAGTCCTTCAAACTCTTTCAGGAACTGTGAAAACTTTGAATACCCATAGTTTCTAACATCAAAATCCGGATAACGATTTAGGAGCCTGCTTCCCAACTCTCCTATATTTATCTCATCCCTAAGATTTGCATTTTCAGTTATTATGCGGACGATAGCTGATTCAAGAGTTTTCATTTCTAACTTTTCACTCTCTACAGTGCCCTGGATATCTTCATCAGCGAGTATCTCAAGATACTTGAATGCATTACAAGCAGTGCTGAATGGCTTTGGAGTTTTTTGCTCGCCCATTCCTATAACATGCATACCAGACTCACGCAGACGAATAGCAAGCCTCGTAAAATCACTGTCACTGGATACTATGCAGAATCCGTCTACATTATGAGAATAAAGTATATCCATAGCATCAATTATCATGGCGGAGTCCGTTGCATTCTTTCCCGTCGTATAGCTATACTGCTGCACAGGTGTAATTGCATTGTCAAGAGCCATGCTTTTCCAGCCTGCAAGGTTCGGCCTCGTCCAGTCACCGTATACTCTCTTATAAGTAACCACTCCGTAATTTGAGACCTCGTCAAGAATGTACCTGGTATATTTTGCCGCAACATTATCGGCATCAATAAGAACGGCGTACCTCATATCCTTTTCCATTTTCTCACTCCTGTAGTTTCATGCCGTCGCAACGACAAATAGATAGTATTTTTATTATAACATTTATACTTAGTTTTGTATATAGTAATTCCGCACAAAGACGAAGTAACCTCTTTGTGCGGAATATAATACATATTATATTAGTTTTCTCCCTCATAAGAGGAATACTGATATTCATTTATGCCGTCAGAAAACGTTTCATCGCCCCAATCATAATCAGGAAAATAATCCTTCTTTTTGCCTACTGTATCAAAAGAAACTGTCTTTTCATACTCATATTTACCTGTCCTGCGGAATATCACACGCTTGCGCTCACCCTTAGAAGTGACATAATACAGGGTATGTTTCTTATCAGGGGTTTGAAACTCCTGCAAATGCATGAACTCGATAGCATTCCTGTTTGTATATGCCACATATCCGAGAGCACCTCCGCAGAGAAACACAAGAAGAGCCGTAAATATAACTATAGCCCTTCCCTGGCCACCCTTTGATAGCTTCTGAATAAGGAAAAGCAGCGCACTGAGACACACTATAGGTATAAGCGCTAAAAGTGCTATATTTGCAATTATTACCTGGGTAATATCCCCAAAGGAATAAAACTTGCCTGGCTTATCATACCAGTAGAACAGGCGTATCACCACGCAACAGAGTACTGCAAGGACGATAAGCAGCCACTTTAAAACACCAATAAATTTCAGGATCTTCATATTCCTGAATTCTCTTTTCACCTTTGAGGCACTTTCTTTATACTTCCTGCCCATAATTCTCTCCGATCTTAGCTGAAACTTAACTGTATTACCGATCTTCTAAATAAAAAATCCCGAAACCATTGCTTCGGGATTCATGTAATGACGAGAGTATTCCCCCGCCACTATGGAGCGGATTACGAGGCTCGAACTCGCTACCTCCACCTTGGCAAGGTGGCGCTCTACCAGATGAGCTAAATCCGCATTATATATAGAACGCGGA
>JAFZYX010000147.1 GCA_017616055.1 Ruminococcus sp. | reverse complement strand
GAAACCCATATGGTACCGTATTGCAAATGCTTCTTCACGGGTAAGACGATTATCTCCGTAGAAAAAGCCTGAGAGTATGTACACAGATTTTTCTCCGTGTCCATATGGAAGGGTATCATTTATTGCGAAATATGGTACTTTTTCCCACTGACCCGTTTCTTCGTTCTTTTTGTTTCTCATTTCGACAGTATAGAAATTGATCTTGCAGACATCATGAAGCAAAGATACCAGCGCAATCGTTTCTTCTGAGTAATCCATACCGTATAGTTCCTTAGTACGAGGGCGGGAAAGATAATCTTTAAGGCAGTGGTACACGTTCACACTGTGCTGAACGAGACCACCTTCATATGAACCGTGGTAGCGTGTGCTGCTGGGTGCTGTAAAGAAATCACTCTTTTCGAGATATTCCAGGAGTTTGTCAGCTCCCTCTCGTTTGATGTTTTCTTTATATATTGAGATAAATTCTTCTTTTGGTGTCATTAGTATACTCCCTTGTTATTCGATACAATTATAGTATACCACAAAATGTTATTAAATTCAATAGGTCTATATGATAATTTTATGAATTTTAGACATAATTGGTAATACAATTTAAGCTCTAGCAAAAAAATCTCCTCAAGCCCTTGAAATTTGCTCTGAAATATGGCATAATTAGTGAGTAAGAAATATTAAGCAGCGAGCAGTTTGAAACGCCGTATGCGGCTTTCATTTGAAATACAATATCAATGGGCGGATTATATCCGCCCCTACTAATTAATATTTACTGCTTTCTGTTTACTCAAATACGGCGTCCGCTGCCGAAAAGCGGAAGTTAAGGAGGGACTTATGTCTAACCAGCTCTGTATCGTCCTTGATTTCGGCGGACAGTATAACCAGCTCATAGCAAGAAGAGTCCGTGAGTGCGGTGTTTACTGCGAGATCAAGAGATTTGACACGCCTATCAGTGAGATCAAGGCGATGAACCCAACCGCTATCATTTTCACAGGCGGTCCCAACAGCGTTTACGATCCGAGCTCGCCACATATCTCCGAAGAGATATTCAGCATCGGTGTGCCTGTTCTCGGAATCTGCTACGGTTGTCAGCTCGTTGCCTATACCCTCGGAGGAAAGGTAGAGAGCTGTGAAAAAAGCGAATATGGTAAGATTGAGATAATTCAGAATACCGACAGTCTGCTGTTCAGGGACGTTCCGCAGAAGAGCGTAGTTTGGATGAGTCATACCGATTTCGTTAGCAAGCTTCCCGACGGCTTCCGCGTTACAGCTAAGTCCGACGACTGTCCTTGTGCAGCTTTTGAAGCTCCAGAAAAGAAGATTTATGCCGTACAGTTCCATCCTGAAGTAACTCACAGCGAGTTTGGAAAGCAGATATTACATAATTTTCTTTACAATGTCTGCGGATGCACTGGCGACTGGGTAATGGACGATTTTATTGAAAATACAGTTGCAAAGCTACGCGAGCAGATCGGTGACAAGAAGGTAATACTCGGTCTTTCAGGTGGAGTCGATTCCTCTGTCGCTGCCGGACTTCTCAGCCGTGCAGTCGGAAAACAGCTCACCTGTGTTTTCGTAGATCAGGGCCTTATGCGTAAAGACGAAGGTGACTTCGTTGAGGAGACATTTACAAAACTTTTCGATATGAACTTTGTTCGCGTTAACTGCAAGGACAAGTTCCTTGCAGCTCTTAAAGGTGTTACAGATCCAGAACAGAAGCGCAAGATAATCGGTACAGAATTCTACAATGTTTTCTGGGATAAAATCAGAGAGCAGGGCACTGACGGCTTCTTTGCGCAGGGAACCATTTATCCAGACCGTATCGAGTCTGGCAGAGGTAATCAGGCTGGTCACGGTAGCACAGCTGTTATAAAGACTCACCATAATATGGTAAAAATGCCAGATGATATAAAGTTCGCAGGCACTATCGAGCCACTAGGCGACCTCTTCAAGGATGAAGTAAGAAAGGTCGGAGAAAAGCTCGGTATCCCCCACGACCTCGTTTGGCGTCAGCCATTCCCGGGACCTGGTCTCGGAGTTCGTATCATCGGCGAGATAACAGAGGAAAAAATAAAAATATTGCAGGAAGCTGACGCTGTCTTCCGCGATGAGATACGCAAAAGCGGTATCGAGGAACAACTAAAGCAGTTCTTCGCAGTCCTCCCCGATGTACGTACTGTTGGAGTAATGGGCGACCATCGTACATATGATCACCTTATCGCTATTCGAGCTGTAACTACAGACGACTTCATGACAGCTGACTGGGCAAGGATACCATATGATGTGCTTGCTAAAGTCTCAAACCGTCTCTGCAACGAGGTCGAACACGTTAACAGAGTAGTATATGATATTACTTCAAAACCCCCAGGAACGGTTGAGTGGGAATGATAACATTTTAG
>JAFZYX010000146.1 GCA_017616055.1 Ruminococcus sp. | reverse complement strand
CAATGAGTGCAAACACACATTTGCTTAGACTTGCATTATTCTACAGGATATGATAAAATAAATGTGCAGGGGACACATTTAGTCAAAATCTAAAAATAATGTATTTTTGTTACACTCGTCTTACCTGTCACGATTGTTTTTTACAGAAACCACGATTGACATATTATTAGGAGGATAAAAAATGAAAAGAAGTATACTTATAACATTAGTAATTGCAGCTGCGCTTTCTTGCACAGCCTGCGGAACGATTGTTGAAGGGACTGAACCATCACGCAGAAAATTTCCTACAGAAGCAACAAACGAAACAGCTGAGGCAACAGATCTCACGACCGAAGCTTATCAGGAAGAAAGCGAGGAAATAACCACCGAAGAGACTACAACAGAAGAAGAAACCACAACAGAAGACGCAGTTGCTGCCGGCGGTGAAGCTCCCACTGAAGACATCATCAAAACAGAAGCACCGTCTCCTGAAGATCCCGACTACGCTCCTGTACCAGCAAAGTACGAAAGAGAAGGAATAACCTATATAGGCGATACTCTTATAGCAAACAAGACATATAGTCTCCCTGCTGATTTCGCTCCGGGACTTGACAAGACCTGTGAAAACCAATTCTACAAGATGACACAAGACGCTGCAAAGAGAGGGCTTTATATCTATTTTGCTTCAGGCTTCCGTTCATATGACTATCAGGCTCAGATATACAATAACTACGTTGCCCGTGACGGACAAGCTTTAGCTGATACTTATTCCGCACGCCCGGGGTATTCTGAGCATCAGTCTGGACTTGCTATCGATGTAAACTCCATAGATGACAGTTTTTCTATAACTCCCGAGGCAAAATGGCTTGCTGACCACTGTCACGAATATGGCTTCATTCTTCGCTACCCACAGGGCAAAGAAAACATAACAGGCTATCAGTACGAATCATGGCATGTTCGTTATGTAGGTACAGATCTTTCATACGCTATTTACAACAGCGGTCTCACTTTGGAGGAGTATTTCAAAATTAATTCTCAATATGAGGAATAACAGTAATCAGTTCTTTAGTTAGGGTGGCTTTCCGGCCGCCCTTTTTTAATGAAGTATTGTAAAAAATACCTGTATGATAAAAAACCATCACTTAACAAATTGACAAAATAATTGTAAAAATATAATTTATATTAGTGAAAATCCCCATTCTTTATTGACAAATCTACCCTACGGTGTTATACTGAAAATATGGATAGTTATATCCGTGATTTGACATGAGAGGAGTCTTTTTTATGGGTGAGATGAAAAAAATCAAACGTATTGCAGCTGGAATTATGAGCGCTGCTCTTGTATTCGGCTTTGCAGGCAGTATAAAACCTCCGACAGTTCCTGTTATTGCAGCAGAGAGCGAAGAAGAGGAAAACGAGTATATCCGTGTCACATATAACTCAAATACAAGAATGTATGAATATGAGTTCATTGACGCTTATATCTACAATATCCATGCTGATCCATATTTGGTTAATATTGATCTCCTACCATCAATGGGCAACAATACCTTTTATTATGATAACATCAAGGAAATAGAGCTGCGCGATTCTCGTTCAACCGGTGTTTATCCAGATGACTACACTTCAAGCTACGAGCTGGTCAAGGATCTTGTCCCCGAGCAGAGAGTTAATATCAAATTCGCTTCTACCGAGAAGAATGACGATATTACAAAGATAGGCTACTGGGGCTACGGCAGAAGAGATACAGTTATTTACATGGACAAAGTAGTCTCCGTAAAAGATCCCACCGAGCATTTCTACGGTGATATAAACGATGATGGAATTGTTGATTCCTTCGATGTGCTCACATATAAAAAGTATATCGCAGGAACTCTTTCAGGCAAGCTCACAAGTGATCAGTTCCTAAATGCTGATATCAACTTTGATACCGTTATAGATGAAGAAGATCTGAAACAGGTAGTTGATTTCACTCTTGGAGTGAAAAAGGAATTCAACGGAGCATCAAATATCGGAAGCATCCGCCTTGATAATACTGTAAATGTCCTTGCTTCCGAGGGTGTGGCTACTGATGAAAAATTCGCAGGAGCAGAAATGAATTTCGGCGTTGATCTTCTCAAAAAATGCTACGATAAAAAATCGGACGGTGTGAAGAATCTGCTTATCTCTCCTCTTTCCATTTCAGCCGCTCTTTCAATGACTGCAAACGGCGCTGATGGTCAAACTCTCAAGGAAATGGAAAAGCTGCTCGGAAACGGTCTCTCACT
>JAFZYX010000016.1 GCA_017616055.1 Ruminococcus sp. | reverse complement strand
GACCTCTGCGAAGATGGAATAATAGATATATTCGATGTTTTATCAATGAGAAAAGAACTTTTAAAGGGAAATAATTAAAATATAAAGGGAAATTTTTGAGAAAATTAAAATAGATTGAAAAAACATAATAAAGTTCTTAATCACATATACATGCGATATTCTTTTCTTCGCTTATTTATTGCCTTGTATACACTTCTTTAGCGGCAGTTTGGAACTGCCGCTTTTTTCTTCCATTTTTTTCATTTTCCATTGCAATCTGAGCGCGCTCATGCTATAATTTAAATAGGAAGCGGACGCATTTCACGAAAACGTAATACGCAAACTATAAAGTAACTTTTTGAGCGTTTGGGTAATCCATCGAACGCCTGATTTATATAATCAACTGTAAGGTATGTATCGGCAGCAGCCTCCGTCCGCAAATAAAACAGAAAATTCTGCTGCCTGAATTGTTATAATCATTTCTGCGATATTTCGGCAAAAATTGCAGTTCAAAAAAATATTTTGAAAAATTTCTGAAATTACTAAGATAATCGGAAAAAATTTACGTCTAATATAGTGAAAGGCAAAATTTTCGGAAAGGAGCCTGTCAATGGATAATGGTTCAAGTAGCTACAGCCGTTATCTTGCTGGTGATGATGCCGCTATGGGAGAGCTGGTTCGCGAGTACAGCGATGGGCTCACCGTATTTCTGAATAGCTTCACCAATAATCTTTCTGAAGCAGAAGAGCTGATGGAAGAAACCTTTTTCCGACTGGCTTACAAAAAGCCGCGATATAATGGGAAAAGCTCCTTCAAAACCTGGCTGTACTCCATTGCGAGGAATCTCGCGATTGACAGTCTAAGGAAGCGCAAGGGCTACAAAGCGGTTTCTTTTGAAGATTGTACGGAGCTTACCTCTGATATCAACGTGGAAGAAGCTTACCTAAAAGAAGAAAGAAAGGCTATCATACACAGGGCTATCTCTAATCTGAAAGACGAATATCGTCAGGTGGTACACCTGATATATCTCGAAGGCTTTTCAAATGCTGAAACGGCGGTGATAATGAAGAAGAGTAACAAACAAATCACGAATCTTTTATATCAAGCCAAAAAAGCTCTGAAAACTGAACTTGAAAAGGAGGGAATTACGTATGCGGGACTATGATAAGGTCACTCAAGCCGTACTCAGACGGCGCGATGAGCAGATAGCAAAGGACAAACGAAAAGCTATTATCATTAAGTACAGTGCTTCTGCCGCCGTGTTTGCTTGCTGTACTGCGATAGTGATTGGTAAGGGTATGTACCGATACAATAACGCAGTAATTCCGCCTGAGATCAATAACGTTACGCCTACGGAAACAACTCTGGATCAGGATCAGATGAGCACCACAACAGCTTATGACACAAACAAGACAACGAAGGCAACAACGGCGTTGTCCAAAACTGTTACGGAAACAACCCGTAAACGGGTAGATACTTTAGTGACAAGCTCGGTAAATACCGCGGCTTTCTGCACTGTCACTACGGACAAGAAATTAACCGATAATACAGTTGAAAACAGCGCCGTCACGTCTTCAACCATCGCGGCTGTGCCTGTAGTAGCTACAACTACAGTTGAAACTCAGCCAGATGCTCCAATTCATGAAGTGAGAGTAGATATGCATAGGATACCTGTATTCCTCTCTGCACTCACAGCTTCAGTCTCAAACGTCATTTCAAACGTTAATACCGAATATCATGTCAGCAATGACAGATATCCTAATCAGAAAAATGGCATCGAGAATATCCGCAAGTTCAGTATGCAGACCGACCTGGATCAAAATGGAAAGTTTGACCTTGAGGACTGCCGCCAGCTGTATTTATACTGCTCAGCCAACGTAGACGATATTCCCGATAACTCATTGAATATTCCACAGGAGATTATTCAGTTCATAGCTGAAAACGCCGACTATAACCAGGATGGTAAGATAAATACAGAGGACGCTGATATCCTCGTATGCTGCTATCTTATCAATAACAGGATAACATACAATGATATTTTACCTGTTACATATGACAAGTCCGGCAGTGCTCTCCCATCGGAAAACAGCAACGAATCATCATTTGCATATGCGGTCAGCAGCTATGCACACAAGCTCATGATAGACCACTATATCATAGAAGATATGGTGGATCAGAAAATTATTGATCTCGATGTGAACAAGGACGGAAATGTGGCTATCGAGGACTTCACCTATCTAAAAATTAACGGTGATAACTACCTTGATAACTATATTGTTCCCGTAGAGGGTGGATTTGCTACAGATTCTCGTCCTAATACCATCGTTCTTCCCGATAATATCAAAAAGAACTGTGACGCTGTGTACTTAGCAAGACCTTTCGTGAAATACGAAGATACAGATGAAGTTTCATGCTTCTTAACAGGACTGGAAGATTATTTTGCTTCACATATGACGCTTATGCCCGAATTCTTTGAAAACAATTTCTACGAGAGCATAATCAAGTATGCAAGCGAGTATTACATCGGTGACAGCCTTTACTACCGCGCTGTCCAAATTGGAGTTATACCCGAAGAGGACAGCTATTTCCACTTTGATAACGAAGTTTTCGAGAACGGCTTCAAGACTTACTATGAAAATGTAGTCTCAGGAAAACAGGCAGCTCCCGACCTTAATATGGATGGAGTTGTAGACCGCAAAGACTATAATACGGCAAGTGATTACATTTTTGAGGTCGCTGCCAATACCAATAACTGTAGTCTGAAGATACCTGCTGATGTATGGAAGAACATCAACAGAAACTGTGACTTCAATCAAAACGGAACAAGCGGTGATATCTATGATATATTCTTTGCACAGATATATGTGCTTCTCAATGATGAGAATATCAATGATACAGACACCGACAATAAAGATAGCGATAACAACACAAATATTGATCCTTACGCTCTTGACGGCGACGTTAACTGCGATGGAACTGTTGATATGGCAGACGCTGTACTGATAATGCAGTATCTCTCCAATCCGAACAAATTCCAGCTTACAGACCGTGGAAGGCTAAACGGAGATATTGATGGAAAGAATAACGGTATCACTCTTACAGATGTACTGGTTATTCAGAACCGTTTGCTCAATCACAACCAGAATTATACTGAATGAGTTACACGCAGCTCATTTCATATAATAAAATTTACCCCTAACTGATATTTTAAATGCGAAAAAGGCGTAAAGAATCGAACTTCTTTACGCTTTTTTTGTTGCCGTGTTTGACTTTTCTACCCAGGACTGATATAATAATAAAAAAACTTCAGGAGTTAAAAATGCTGTACTTTATGTTCAATAAACCACAAAACTGCGTAACTGCACGCTCTGACGCAGTCCACAAAACAGTTATGGACTACTTCCCTGCCGACCTTGCCGAAAAGCTTCATCCGGTTGGCAGACTGGATATGGATACATGCGGACTTTTGATACTTACCGACGATGGTGACCTGAATTTCAGGATAATGCACCCCTCAATGCATATCAGCAAGACCTATTTCTTTTACGCTGTCGGCTCTGTTGATGCAGACAAAGTTAAAAAGCTTGAAAATGGCATAGAGATGCAGGGAATGACTGCCCAAAAAGCTGTTTTTACTTTGATAAGTGAATATCATATCCGTGAACTTGAGAATTTCATTCCTCGGAACCGCCGTGAAAAATACATGAGGAATCCTGACGGAGCTGCCTTTGCAGCTTCTCTTACTATCAATGAAGGAAAAAAACACGAGGTCAAGAGAATGATTGAAGCTGTGGGGTGTAGAATATTCTATCTCCGCAGAGACAGCATAGGCCGTCTTTCTCTCGATCCAAAACTGAAAGAGGGCGATTTCCGCCCTCTGACCGTAGGGGAACTAGGTCTCCTCATCAGCTGAATATACTCCTTTATGAGCGATCATCAACTCGCTCATAAATTTTTTCTGGAATTATGTGACACTTTTGCTTTCGTTCTTGAATGTTATTTATGAAAGCACGATTTCCATGGAATACTTTCAAAGATTCAGGAGGATAAAGATGACAGGAATAGAATACTGTGCTCTGTATAAAAAGTCAAAAGACAGAGCCTATGACAAGCTTTTTGAAAACTACTGTGATTATGTATATGCTATTGTTTATAATAAACTGAGAAGTATTGCTTCAAGGGAAGACATTGAAGAGTGTGTCAGCGATATCTTTGCAGCTATATTCTTCAGCTACGATACTAAAAGCAATTTTGCAGGAGATATGAAGGGATACGTGTGTACTGTTGCAAAACGCAGCGCTATCAACACATTTCGCAAACTTACTGCAAATAGCAGTCATTTCTCTGAGGATGCTGAAGATGAGATAATAAATATAGGTGCCGATACTGATATTGAGCAGGATTCTGATTTGGCAGAAACGCGCAGTATACTAATCAGCAAGATAAACGAGCTTGGTGAACCTGATTCAACCATTATCATCCAGAAATACTACTATGACCGATCTT
>JAFZYX010000145.1 GCA_017616055.1 Ruminococcus sp. | reverse complement strand
GGAGCACGACGTGCAGCCTTGAGACCGTACTTCTTTCTCTCCTTCATTCTTGGATCACGTGTAAGGAATCCAGCCTTCTTGAGGGCAGGACGGAGCTCAGGATCGAATTCAAGGAGAGCTCTTGATACACCGTGTCTGATAGCGCCAGCCTGACCTGTAACGCCGCCGCCTGCAACTGTGCAAACGATATCGAACTTCTCGATGTTATCTGTGAGAGCGAGTGGCTGACGAACGATGAGCTTGAGAGTCTCAAGACCGAAGTAATCGTCGATGCCTCTGCCGTTGATTGTAACATTACCTGAACCGGGGTAGATTCTTACTCTTGCTACGGAGTGCTTTCTTCTGCCTGTGCCGTAGAAGTATTTAACCTTTGATTCGTACATTTAAAAGCACCTCCTATTAAAGCTCATAAGCAACAGGCTTCTGAGCCTCCTGCTTGTGGTTAGCGTCCTTGTAAGTTCTGAGTCTCTTGAGCTGAGCTCTGCCGAGACTGTTGTTCGGAAGCATTCCGTTAACAGCAATCATCATAGCCCTGTCAGCCTGCTGAGCCATCATATCCTTGTATGAAATGGACTTAAGACCACCAATCCAGCCAGTGTGCCAGTAATACTTCTTCTGCTCAAGCTTTCTGCCTGTGAGAATAGCCTTTGCACAGTTGATAACGATAACATGATCTCCACAATCAACGTTGGGAGTAAAAGTAGGCTTGTGCTTGCCTCTGAGGATGTGAGCAGCCTTAGCAGCCACTCTACCAAGGGGCTTGCCCTCAGCATCGAGGATATACCAAGTACGGCTTACTTCAGCGGGTTTTGCCAGTGTAGTTGACATAATATTTTCCTCCTGTAATATATTTCGGACGGAAAGCGGATTCGGAAACAAGAGGCAGAGCCTCTGTGAGAAGCTAAAGGATCTGCCTCTTGCTTCCCGAAAAAACGCCTGTTCCGTCGCAGTGCAAAAATTATTATACACTATGGTGAAGCATATGTCAAGGGCTTTTTAAGGATTTTTTTAATATATACTCTATTTTCTCTTAAAATCTCTCGCTTATACTCCTTTTCTCTCTCTTTCTCACGTTTCGTTTCAATATTTATCAGTAGAAAAAAGGGGAACTGTTTCATGGATTTGTGTGCATTTTGCTGTGCTTTTTAAGCATTAATAATATATACGTTAATCAGCGTCCTTTTCTTATGTCGTTTGAGATATCTCACACGACATAAGGCATTGTCATTTGGAGAAAACTACATCTATTATTTATGAATGTTCATAATTAACGTTTCAACGCTAACAACTAATACAAACTGACCATTTTCTACTCTTTAAATCTATAACCTAATCATTTATTGCTCATTGTGCATAATTTGCATTGACATACTGTTGCTATTGTGTTACAATATAGACACAAAAATTTATTTTTTTGGAGGAATTAACTATGAGAGGAAAAAACTATAAGAAGCTTATAGCTGGCGTTATGAGTGCAGCAATGACGCTTTCTGCTTCTGCTTCGGCTGTTCATGCGGTAGCACCTGCACAGATACAGCTCACAGGAAACAAATCTGCATCATCAGAAGGCAAAGTAGTCTACGAATGCGGATTCGAGAGCGAGGCTGACCTCGAGCACTGGTCAAACAGAGGCGGCGATGATACTACGGTTCTTGCAATTTCAAAAGATGCTGCGAAGAGCGGCGACAGTGGACTCGCTGCTACCGAAAGAGGAGACACTTGGCATGGTCCTGCTTTTCGTATGGATGGCTTCCTCGAGCCTGACACACAGTACTACTTCTCCTGTTCGGTAAGAGGAGAATGGTACACAAATACCACACTCAGCTTCCAGTTCAGCGTTGATGGAGACACCTCATACTCCAACCTCAAGCAGAACATTCAGGCAACCAGCGGTGGCGGAAACAGCTGGGCTGAGATAAAGAATGTTCCTATAAGCTATTCTGAAGGCATGGAAGGTGTATACGTATACTTCGAGGGTGGACAGGAATCAATATTCATAGACGATGTAAAAATCACAGAAGCTCCTCGTGTTGAGATAGAGAGCGATCTTCCTTCACTCAGCGAGATATACAAGGACAGTTTCAAGATAGGAACAGCCCTTTCACCTGAGGATATGTCCTCACAGCCATTCATGGATCTTCTTCAGAAGCACTTTGGCGAAAGTATTACAGTTGGCAACCAGATGAAGCCCGACTACGTTCTCAATAAGACGAAGACTCTTGAGTATTTTGAGGAGACAGGCGACGATGTAACTCCTCAGATAAGCTTTTCACAGGCAAAGCCTGTTCTCAACTACGCAAGAAAGTATGGTATTCCTGTAAGAGTTCACACTCTTGTTTGGCACAGTCAGACTCCAGAGTGGTTCTTCAAGGAGGATTACGACGAGAAGAAGGATTACGTTTCTCCAGATAAGATGAAGAAGCGTATGGAAAATTACATCAAGAGCTTCTTTACGACACTTACAGAGCTTTATCCAGACGTTGATTTCTATGCCTGCGACGTTGTTAACGAGGCATGGACAGACAGCGGAACTCCACGTGAGAAAGGTCATTGCGGCCAGTCAAACAACTATGCTGCTTCCGACTGGGTAGCTGTATTCGGTGATAACTCATTCATCGACTACGCTTTTGAGTATGCAAGAAAGTACGCTCCAGAGGGCTGCAAGCTCTATTACAATGACTATAACGAATATATGACAGGCAAGCTCGACGCTGTATGTGAAATGGCTGAGAGACTAAAAAAGGCTGGTAATATTGATGGTATCGGTATGCAGTCTCATCTTGACGTAAGACAGAGTCTTGATGCAGCTTTCCCATCACTAAGTATGTATGAGAGCGCGCTAAAGAAATACACAAGCCTCGGTCTTGACGTTCAGATCACAGAGCTTGATGCAACAGTTCAGGAAAATTCAGGCGACAAGTATTTTGATGTACAGGCTAAGTACTACAAGGGACTTTTTGATCTCTATGAGAAGTACGCTGATAAAATTTCAGCAGTTATCTTCTGGGGAATAACAGACCCTAAGAGCTGGAGAGCTTCACAGAATCCACTTATATTTGATAAGGAATTCATGGCTAAGCCTGCATTCAAGTCAATTGTTGACGGCAAGACAGCTTCTGATCCTGTTAGAACTACTATTGCAGGTGATAATAAGGTAACTACAACTACCACAACTTCTGCGACAACAACAACTACAACTACAACAACCACTACTACAGAGGAAAAGAAAACAACTACTACAACAACAGACGATAAGACAACAACTACAACTACAATAGTTACAGGCGAGCTTCCTATTACAAAAGCTGGAGATGTTAACCTCGACGGTGATATTGACATGGGCGATGCAGTTCTCATAATGCAGTCCCTTGCTAACCCCAACAAGTATGATGTTAATGGTACAGACGAGCACCACATCACTGTACAGGGTAAGGTAAATGCTGATGTTGACAAGACAAGCGAGGGTATTACCGCAAACGATGCTCTTCGTATCCAGGAATATCTCCTCGGTAAGATAAAGAGTTTTTTCTGATTTCTACCGACACATTTCTGATGACATCGTCTAATGAAGATGTGCCGCTATTTCTCGAAAAGCTTGAGGATAAAACCGGAATTGACGCTGATGACGAGTGTTACAATGTTACTCCGCCCGAAATAAAGGAAAAGTATGGATTTGAAATATTCAAGTTCGATAAGAGTTATAAAAGCTTCCTTATGTACAATAATAAAATATACACTCTTGGCGAAAGCTTTGGTGGTATGGGAGTAGTATCATTTGCAGTTGCCGATATAAACGGTGATAATGCAGCGGAGCTTTATTACACTTATTCATGGGGTTCGGGCCAGAATCGTTCGCATATCGGTTATTTTGATTCTGCTACAGAAAAAATCACAGATATTAATTATACCAATTGGAACACTGAACTAGTACTATGTATTAATGAGTATGACGGTGGACTCGCATTTTATGTGGCTTCAGTTAAGAATTCAGACAAATTTGATATTGAGTTTGAACTGGAGGAACTCAAAGGAGAGATAGTCTGTGAATCAGGTGAAATAATACCGGTTTTCTGTATGGCATGATGTTAAGTATCATAAAGGCTGCACGGGTTGTAAGTGCAGCCTTTTTTTCTATAGCAGCTGGTGTTTTGTCTTAATCTTTTTTAACACGGAAAGGGCTTAAAACTTGACAAAATAACAATAATACGCTATAATAAAAATACTATACAAAAAAGGAGATGAAAACAACAATGGACGGTGCCCCTGACGGCAGTAATCCTGATAATTACACGAAATTCTTCGTTGAATATAAGATATCAAGGCATGGTCTGCATTATCGTTTGTGTTAGGCTGTGCCTTTATGAGGTTTAAGAGGAAAAGAAATGTTGTATTTTACGGAGGATATGCATAATGATAGGGCAGATAATTCTGCAGATTATACTTATAGCGCTTAATGCGCTTTTTGCGTGTATCGAGGTGGCGGTTATATCCACAAGCGACGTTCGACTGGAAAAGCTTGCGGCAAGCGGCAACAAAAAAGCCTTAAAACTCAAAAAACTCACCGATACACCAACACGCTTTCTTGCTACTATACAGGTGGCGATAACACTGGCAGGCTTTATCGGAGCTGCTTTTGCAGCTGACAGCTTTTCCGAGCTGCTTACGTCTGCACTGTCAAAGACAGGAATAGGTATTCCTGTACCTGTGATAAAGAAGATATCAGTAGTTTTCATTACTCTGCTGCTTTCTTATTTTACTCTTGTTTTCGGTGAACTCATTCCAAAGCGCTTAGCTATGAAGGATCCTGAAAAGATAGCCCTCTCCATGAGTGGAATGATAAGCTTTGTATCGAAGCTTTTTGCTCCTCTGGTATGGCTTCTTAATGTGACAGCAAACGGAATACTCAGGCTAATGGGAATTGATCCTGAGAGTGATAACGACACCGTTACTGAGGAAGAGATACTTATGATGTCTGATGCAGGAGCTGAAAAGGGAACAATTGATGAGGATGAGAATCAAATTATTAAGAACATCTTTGCGTTTGACGATACTACTGCGGAGCAGGTTTGTACTCACAGAACAGACGTGGATGTGTTATGGAGTGACGATGATGTGAGCGTGTGGGAGGAAACAATCCACCGCACAAGGCACTCTTCGTTCCCAATATGCGGTGAAAGTGTGGATAATGTCATTGGTGTGTTGAATGCAAAAGACTATTTCCGCCTTGATGACAAAAGCAAGGAGAGTATCATGGCTTCAGCAGTTCATGAGCCATGCTTTGTACACGAAAATATGAAAGCTGACCGTCTTTTTGATCAGATGAAGCAGCGTGGTGCAGACCATTTTGCAATAGTAGTCGATGAATATGGTGGAATGAGTGGTATCATAACTATCACAGATCTTGTTGAGGAGCTTGTGGGTGATTTTGCCGATGATCCCGAGGATGAGCCGGGAGCTAGGCTTGAACAGACAAGCGATAATACTTGGACAGTTCCTGGCATAATTTCATTGAGCGATGTGTGCGAGGAGCTCGACGTGGTGCTTCCAGCTGATAAATACGAGACTTTCGGCGGCTATGTAATAGCTGAGCTCGGGCAGATACCAAAGGATGGGTCACAGCTTTCCATTGACGTAGGAGGACTTCATATAGAGATAATTGAAGTAAGGCACCACCGCATAGAAGTATGCCGTGTGGAGAAACTTGCTGTGGAAAAAGAGGAAGAAAAAGAGGTATAAGGATCGAAAATATATTAAAAATTGAGGAGTAATAATTATGGCTATTTTCAGTAAAAAATCAAGTGAAAAATCCATAATATGGGGAGCACTGTTATTTATTGCTATAACCATTGCAGGTTTTGTAATGGGTATAATGGGACTTACAGGTGAGAAATTATCTTTAAATGATGCATTTGTCAACGGCCTGAATCACGGTGAGATAGTAAGTGGTGTTCCAGCATATGGCATCGATCACTATGCATTAAAGGTAAAACATACTGTAAGAGGTATCCCTGTAGGAAATGATTATTACTTCTATATAATCGATGAGAATGATGAGAACGCTCTTGTAGTTCGTGCTCCTAAGGATTTTGGCAAGAACTTTGACAGTGAATATCAAAATTCCAAGAATATAAGGATAAAGGGAAAAGTAAAGAGAATGGATTATAAGGTAAGAAGTTCTCTCCGTGATAACGGCGGATATGGCGATGATTATTATATTGATCTTCTGAGTAACCGTATTGCTATAATGTGGCTTGTTGAAGGAATTGTGGGACTTCTTACAATCATACTTTTTGTTGTGATAAACATGAAGAAAAAGAACGGAGATTTCTTTGAAGGAACAACTGCCTCAAAAGTCATGAATGGTGCAATGGCAGGTGGATTTCTTATCGTTGCAGTACTGGGTATATACGTTTTAGCACATATGTAACGGATTGACAACGACAAGGAGAGATGATATAATTAATATATATGTAATAACCGTTGTTAGGCGGTTTTGTCCTGGATTTTGTTTGGAAAGAGAGAATTCTTTTATAAATAGAATTTGAACAGGCATTGATTACTTATTGAATTATTGAAGAAAGAGGTCATTTATATGGCAAAGGATAAAAAGCTGGTATCTGAGATAACCTCAATGGACGAGGATTTTGCTCAGTGGTATACCGACATATGCAAAAAAGCAGAGCTTATTGAATATACAAGTGTTAAGGGTTGTATGGTAATACGTCCATACGGCTATGCAATATGGGAGAATATGCAGAGGATACTTGATACAACATTTAAGGAAACAGGTCATGAGAATGTATGTATGCCTATGTTTATCCCTGAGAGTCTTCTTCAGAAAGAAAAGGATCATGTTGAAGGTTTTGCTCCTGAAGTTGCGTGGGTAACTCACGGTGGAAATGAGAAGCTCGAGGACAGGCTCTGTGTTCGTCCGACTTCTGAGACTCTTTTCTGTGAGCACTATGCTAATATTGTTCATTCTTATCGTGATCTTCCAAAGCTCTATAATCAGTGGGTAAGCGTTGTGCGCTGGGAAAAGACAACACGACCTTTCCTTCGTTCTAGAGAGTTTCTGTGGCAGGAAGGTCACACCATACATGCAACAGCTGAGGAAGCTATCGAAGAAACAGAGCGTATGCTGAACGTATATGCAGATTTTTGCGAGAAATCACTCGCTATGCCTGTTATCAAGGGAAAAAAGACAGAGAGCGACAAGTTCGCAGGAGCAGTTTCTACATATGCTATTGAAGCTCTAATGCACGACGGTAAGGCTTTGCAGGCAGGAACTTCTCATTATTTCGGCGATGGCTTTGCAAAGGCATTTGGCATTGAATATACAGACAAGGAAAACAAGAGAGTTAATCCACATCAAACAAGCTGGGGTGTTACAACACGTCTTATCGGTGCAGTTATAATGACTCATGGTGATAACAGTGGACTTGTTCTTCCGCCTGCTGTAGCTCCCGTACAGGCAGTTATCGTGCCTATAGCACAGCATAAGGAAGGGGTTCTTGAAAAGGCAAATGAGCTCCTCAGTGAACTCAAGGCAGCAGGTATCAGGGTTAAACTGGACGACAGCGAGAACTCACCAGGCTGGAAGTTCGCAGAGTACGAGATGAAGGGTGTACCTGTACGTATAGAGATAGGACCTCGCGATATCGAAGAAAATCAGTGTATAGTTGCAGTCCGTTACAGTGGCGAGAAGAAAACAGTTTCACTCGGCGACCTTGCAGTATATGTAAAGGCTCTTCTTGAGAAGGAGATACCTGAGGGTATGTTCAATAAAGCAGCTGAAAATCGTGCAAACAGAACCTATGCCTGCACAACTATCGAGGAGATAAACAAGTCGCTTGAAAAGGGCGATGGCTTTGTAAAGGCAATGTGGTGTGGTGAAGAAGCATGTGAGGATGAAGTCAAGGAAAAGACTGGCGTAGGCTCAAGGTGTATCCCATTTGAGCAGGAGCAACTCAGCGACAAGTGCGTATGCTGCGGCAAGCCTGCGAAGTGTATGGTATACTGGGGCAAGGCTTATTAATCAATAGTATAATTACGAATTGTGGGGCGCATTTTGTGCGCCCCTCTTTCAAAAACAGATTAATTATCTAATTGTGAGAGGCGAAATTTTCAGAGGTGATACCTATAAAAACAGTTGAGATATTTACGGATGGAGCTTGCAGTGGCAACCCAGGGCCTGGTGGCTACGGAGTAGTTCTGCGCTTCGGAAGCGTAGAAAAAGAACTTTCGGGCGGTGACAGAGCCACAACCAATAACAGAATGGAACTTCTCGGTGTAATAACAGGGCTTTCTGCGCTGAAAGAACCATGTAAGGTGATACTGACTACCGACAGCAAATATGTAGTGGACAGCATTACAAAGGGGTGGGTGTACGGCTGGAAGAAAAAGGGGTGGATAAAGTCAGATAAGAAACCTGCTCTCAATGTTGATCTGTGGGAGCAACTTCTGCCGCTTCTTGAAAAGCACGACGTTACATTCAACTGGGTAAAAGGTCATGCAGGACATCCCGAAAATGAGCGCTGCGACAGACTTGCAGTTGAGCAGAGGGATATTCATTCTAAATAAGCTATTATTATCAGAAAGAGGTGGATGCTATGGGATTACTGGATAATATCAAGGATAAGTTATTTAACCGTGAATCTGCGGATACCGGATTTATGACAGATGACGAAAAGGAGCTACGTGAGTATGAGGAATATTACACGCCTCAATCGGGAGTAGCAGACGGCACCTATGCAGAGTTTGTTGTAAGCGACGTTTTAACTTTAAGCGGAAGGGGGACCGTAGTTATCGGTACGGTAACAGGTGGAGTTTTTCGTGTGCATGATGAAGTCGTCGTTGTTCACGGACATACAGAGATACCTTCGGTAATAACAAGTATCGAGCAGTTTTCTAAGATTTGTGAAAGCGTATCAGAGGGAGCAAATGCAGGAATAATACTAAAGGATATCGATAGAAAACAGGTTAGTAGAAACGATATCATAAAAAAGCAGATATCTTCTGTTTGACTGATTAATTATAAAAATAATATACAAACAAAAGGGCTGCCATTTCGGCAGCCCAAATTTATTAATAAGCTATCATTTCAGCTCATTTATTGCAAGTGTTATTCTTCTTTACTTTCTGACTCTTCTTTTGCCTTATCAGAGGGAAGTGCGTCGTCGTCGTTCACTATCTTCTTGTACTTCTTTTCCTCTTCAAGTTCCTTAGCCTTTTTAGCGGCTTTGCGAGCACCTGCTGTAGCAGTTTTCTTGCTGCGTTTCATAAGAGTTAATGCAAACACCAGAACCAAAACGATAAGGCCAATCATAATGGCGATGAAAGCCACTCTTTTTATATTGATGTCGGTAACTGTATGTGCGATTTTTTCTGATTTTGAGTATTTTTCGCCTGCTGATCCTGAAAAAACGCTCATATTAAAGCCATCGAGCTTCTGCCTCTCGAAATTCTCAACTGTATATCCGAAAGCATTTTTACCGATAGTTTTAACACTTTTGGGAATGCTGATCTGTTTCAGCTCATCGCAGACCAGGAAAGCTTCCTCACCGATGGACTCCACACCCTCTGGGAGAATCACCTTATTTAGCTTCATGCAGTATGCAAAAGCAACCTCGTCAATGCTCTTTACAGTAGTTGGAATACTTAGTGAGATAATTCCCTGATCGAAGAGAAATGCTCCCATGCCTATAGATCTGAGTCCCTCAGAAAAATCCACATTTTTCAGGCTTGTACACTGTTTGAATGCCTCGTCGCCAATAGTTAGTACCGAGGACGGGATATGTACAGCTGTAATTTGTGCACAGGTGGAGAAAGCTCCAGAGCAGATTTCTGATACCCCTGATGGGATAGATATCTCACCCTCGGTCGCTACGGCAGCTCGGTATATTTTATTTTTACCTTTGTCCATGAGCATATTATCTTCATAAATAAAAGAACCATTATTGGAAACATCTATTTTATTTATGCTGTACCAGCCGCCCATTGCATTATCGCCTATATTTAGAAGTGAAGATGGAAGTTTAAAGCTTTCAATTCTTCCGCACTGATAGAAAGCATATTCGCCGATATCAGTAACATTTTCGCCCATTTTAACTTCGCTGAGATTATCACACAGAGCGAACGTGTATGGTTGTATTTCTGTGATAGTGTCTGGAATGTCAATGCTTTCAAGAGCAGTGCAGCTGAAAAATGCATGGTCTCCGAGTGTTTTGAGTTTACGCGGGAGAGTTACTTTTTTCAAAGCAGGACAGCCATAAAAGGCATTTTCCTCAATAGTTGTGACAGAATCAGGAATAGTCAGCGAACCGATACCCGTACATCCTGCAAAAGCTCCCTCGCCGATACAAGTTATGGCAGTACCGTTTCGTACAGCAGGAACTTCTTCAACTATGATGGCCGTGCATTTTGTTATTTTATATGTATGTTCAGGGGTGAGCTCATAATAGAATGAACCGTCGTAAAGAGTATCCTCCGCCCCCTGTAATTCGTCGGCAAAAGCTACGGTTGGCAGACAACACAAAGCAGTTGCTCCTGCTACAAGAACAGCAGCGAGCTTATTAATCGTCTTCTTCAATGTTCTCGTCCTCCTCTTCATCTGCTGTTTCTTCAGCCTTTTTTTTACGGAGTTCCGCTGCTTTAGCCTTGCGTTGTGCAGAATCTTTTTTAGCCTTGTTCTTTTTTACAGCTTTTCCGGTCAATACTCCAATAATACCGAGCAAAGCAGCTCCTATGATGCCTATCATCGTGTATACAAAGCCAGAGGACATGTTTTTTCCAAATACCTTTGTAGTTCCGGTAACTACTTTTATGCCCTCTCGTTGTGCATATTTATAGGCTTCCGAGCCTTCTTCCGTATAGAGAGTGATGCCGTTGACCAAGATGTCTTCAGACTCACCGTTTTCTGTATCGCTATCTTCTTTATAGTAGTAACCGAAAGCGTAATCTCCTATCTCATTGAGAGAACTTGGCAGACGAAGACTTTTTAGTGCAACACAGTTATATAATGCGTCATTGCCCATTTTTTCAAGCTTATCCGAAACATCAAATGAAGAAAGGCTTTCACAGTTCTCGAATGCATAGGCATTTATTACTTTGACGTTGGGAAGCTTTACGCTTTCAATGTAATGGCAGTTTGCAAAGGCAGACTGAGCTATCTCGTTAACGCTTGCAGGAACTGAAAAGCTTTTGTCGGCTTTGTTTGCTGGGTAAGCCATTAGAATAGTCTTGTCATTGTTGTACATTATGCCGTTTTCGGTGATGAAGACACTGCCGCTACTGATGTCGATATTTTCAAGAGCAGTACAGAATATGAATGGTTCCTCATCGTTCCATTCTTTTAGAGTACTTGCGGATTTAAAGGTTTTGAGTGACGAGCAATCACAGAATACACGGTTCCCTATTTTTTCAGCACCGAGGAACTCTATATTTTCAAGGGCGCTGCATCCGTCGAAAGCACGGTCTCCTATAAGCTTGACGCTTGAAGGCAGGGTTATCTTTTTCAGATTCTTACAGTTGTAGAAAGCCATTTCTCTGAGTTCTTCAATACCGTCGGGAAGTATTATCTCCGAAGCCTGAGTAATACTGAAGCAGCTTGGATATATCTTGATTATCTTGTTTCCGTCTATTTCAGCAGGAATAGTCAGAACACCTTCCTCTTCAGAATAACAACAAGTGAGAACAGCACCGTCCTCGGTAACTCCGTATTCAAAATCTCCTGATTTTACCCTTTCAATATTGAGGTAATCTAGTTCCTGTTGATATTCCTCAAGGGTAAGAAATACGAAATTGTTTTTATAATCGTATTCTGTATCAGAGTCTGTAGCGTATCTCTGAGCTGCAGAGCCTAGCTTTCCAACGAGGGTAAAGCTGTCGTCTGCAACTATGTTGCCGACGGTGTTCGTAGAATAGCCGAAAGCACAGTATCCTATCTCGGCAACGTTATCAGGAATTATAACAGCGGAAAGACCAGTATTTATAAAAGCATACTGACCTATCTCAACGAGCGAATCGGGGAGTTTGATATCCTTGAGTATCGGGCAGCTTGAAAAAGCTCCTCCGCCAATGTAGGTGAGTCCCTCAGGGAACTTCACATCGCTGAGAGTTGAACAGCTAGAAAAAGCATAGGGAAGTATCTCTGTTACCTTTGTATTGCTAAGGTCGATAGAAGTCATCCTTGGCAGGCAAGCGATAGAGAAATAACCTATTTTTTCAAGTCCATCTGGGAGCTTTATATCTTCGAGGCCTGTATCGTAAAGAGCAGAAGTGCCCAGAGTCTTTACACTGTCTGGGACAGTAAAGAAAGTTCCACCCTTCCTGCAAGGGTAGCAAATAAGAGTATCCTTTGACTTAGTGTAGAGTATGCTGTCTTCGGTGCAGTAGTCCTTATTATCTTCTGCAACGCTTATCTTTTCAAGCTTTGTGCAGTACATGAAAGGATTGCTGTCCGAGATATATGTTATGGAAGCGGGAAGTTGAATCTCGGTAATCGGATTGTTGTCCGGATCACTTCCAAAAGCCGTTTTACCCAGTTCTGTAACGGCAATACCGTCGATCTTATCCGGTACTTCAAGGACTGAAGATGTGCCTGTATAATCCTCGATACAAATTGTATCGTCATGTGTTTTTGAGTACATGAAGTCACCGCTCTTTACATATGCATCATCGGTCTCCTCATTGTCATCTTCCTGCAGATCAACCAAAACAGAGCTATCATCTTTTTCCTCCTCTGCAAAGCTGCTCGTTAAAGGAGCTGTTGCAAAGGCGCAAATAAGCAAACCTGCAATAAATGCAGCGATTTTTTTATGTTCAAGCATAGTATTACCCTCTCATTAAAGAATATATCAATTCTCATACATTATAGCATAATGCGCGTGATATTGCAACAAATTTCACCTATTTTTCGCATTTAAGGCGGCTATTTTCAGATATCGTCCACATTTTTTCTGAAAGTGGCTCTGATTACTGCTTTTAGTGTATTTATTGAGAAAGAGTCCTCAGTCTCAAAGCAATCAAGAAGCTTTTCCATATTTTCCTCGCAGTATTCGGTTTCCTTAGAGTAGTTTTTCGCTATTTCTGCGCAGTCCTCAAAGCTACAAGCTCCGTGTTCAGCAGATTGGCAGCGGAACAGCTCACAGATAAAAAGGGTGCTGACAACTGCGAAAGTTGCATATCCGATAACATTTCCATCATAAATACTCTTCATGATGTAACGGAACAGGAAATATGCAGCTATTCTTCGTAAATAAGAGATATGCTTTGCGTTTGCATTCGGAGCTTCGTCGAGTTTATTTGCACATCTCCTTATATATGGGATCCATTTATCATCAATTGGTTCGAGTTCAGAGAAACTGTGGAATATTTTCTGAATGGCTTCGGCAACCCCAATAGTTGTTTTGTTTCGTGAAATTTGAATATCAATACATTCTGCGGCCGTTAACGCTGTATCTAGAATATAACAGAGAGCCTCTGCTAATGGCGTATTATCATCGCATACAGTTTCAAGCATAGATTCGCGAACTTCAATTAGCATATCGAACAGCTCTTCGTCGTACTCTCCTGCAGCTTCTTCAAATGGGACTTCTTCCTCGTACAGCAAAAACGGACGTGAGAGTATCAGTTGAGCTGAGGCTTCGCAGCAAAGGCCTGTTCCGCCTTCTTTGATATTGCCAAACCATTCGTAATACCTGGGGTGCTCGGCACAGATATGGCAGAGGCTTTTTTCTCCGAGTGTTGTGTATATGTCGCATAGTCCATCATTATTGAGAAAAGGGCATCGCTCGTCTTTGGAAAGTATAAAGTGACCATCCTTTATATTATCACGCAATCTTTCACCGAAAGCGCCTTTTATCGTCGCATATTTTGCAGCAGTTGCCTCGTCAATGTCAATTTCCCAACCTTTACAGCAGCTGTCCATGCATTCTCCTGCAATGCAGCGGAAATCGCGACAGTATTCGGGTGTACGGTATATCATAGTATCGTCCTTTCGAAAAAGCAAAGGGACTGATGAACAGTCCCTTTGATATAAAACTATTTTTATTAACGCTGATCAGTTTTTGGTTACCACTGCTTTGATGTTCTTGTGTTCCTTTATGAGCTCTGCTCTGTTGAATTCTTCGGGAGTTATAAAAGTCGGAACTATATCGTGCAATGCCTGAACAGCTTCTTCGTTTAGATTATGATTCGCAGCGTTGCGGAGTCTGCGAAGCTTTCTTATAAAGGCGTCACAATTAAGCTCTATCTGGTTTCCAATAAATATGAGTTTATTGGAGGTTTGCTTAAGGCCTTCCTCGTTCATTAGGAGTTCCTCGCGAAGCTTTTCACCTGGACGAAGACCTGTGAACTTGATTTCAACGTCAGTGTATGGTTTCTTACCATACATACGGATGAGATTTTCAGCCAATTTTACGATATGTACCGGTTGACCCATATCCAGTACGAATATTTCGCCACCGTGAGCTATCGCGGCAGCTTCCATAACTAAACTAACGGCCTCAGGGATAGTCATGAAGTATCTGATAACGTCAGGGTGAGTTACAGTTACGGGTTTGCCGCTCTCAATCTGCTTGCGGAATAGAGGTATAACTGAGCCGTGCGAACCGAGCACATTGCCGAAACGTGTAGTTACAAACTCTGTACAACCGTCATGCTGCTGAGAGAGGTACTGTATTATCATTTCACAACAACGCTTTGAAGCTCCCATTACATTGGTAGGGTTTACCGCCTTGTCGGTGGATACCATAACAAACTTTTTTACGTTGTGAAACTGAGCTAAAGTCGCAACATTGAATGTACCGATAACATTGTTCTTGATAGCTTCCATAGGGGAATTTTCCATGAGAGGAACGTGCTTGTGAGCAGCAGCATGGAAAACAATATCAGGTTTGTACTTGTCAAAAATAGAGTTCATGCGGTCGTAGTCTCTTACAGAAGCGATAAGCACTGTGAGCTTGAGGCTGTCGCCGTACTCCATTACAAGCTCCTGCTGAATGTCATAGGCATTATTCTCATAGATATCAACTATTATCACGCGCTCAGGGTCATATTTAGCTATCTGACGTACAAGCTCAGAACCAATTGAACCACCGCCGCCAGTTACCATGCAGACCTTTCCACTGATGAAATCGCGTATATCTTTATTGTCGAAGCTTATTGGAGAGCGTCCAAGAAGATCCTCAAACCTGATATCATGCATCTGAGAGAGTAGAGGATTATTCTTGTCGTTGAAAATAAGGTTTCCTATGAACGGAATGACCTTTACAGGTAGATTTGTTCCTGCACAAATGTCCAGTATTCTTTTTTTCTCGTCGTCGAGACATGAGGGGATAGCAAAGATTATCTGTTCAACGTGATGCTGGTCTACATACTTGATTATTTCATTGGTAGTTCCTACTACAGTAACGCCATGTATTTCGGTTCCTATCTTGCTTCTGTCGTCGTCGATGATACAAACTGGCTCATAATCTGCGGAGATGTTGTCAGAAGCAGACTTCTGTGCGTTCATAATCTCAGTAAGTATCATTTTACAGGTTTGACCGCCACCAACTATCATAGTGCGCTTCTTGTTGCTGTCTGCTGAAGAAGCCTTAATAGTAACGAAAGTCTCCTTGAACAGAAGTCTGAACAGACATACCCCGATGAGAGTGAGAATTCCGTGTAAACACATGAAACTAATAGGTGCCTGTTTGCGGACAATATAAACGATAATTCCTGAAGCAAAGAATCCGAAAACTACACCATAAAAACAGGATAGATAATCGTGCTTGTTGAAGAATCTCCACAGCTTATTGTAAGCGTTGAAAATGAACAGGCAGCTGCAACAGGTGAAAGAACCGATTATGAAGCTTATAAGCAATCCTGAACTGCTTATCGACTTTCCGAAGAAAGACAGTATGAAATTCGTGATAAGTGACGCAGTAATAACAATAAAAGCGTCTGCCATAACGAGTATAGCACGTCTGAAACTGAACTTTTCCAATAATTTTTTCAAAACCTTAACCCCTTTTCAGCCCTGAAAAGAGCTGAAATTCTCCTTCTATCAAATATTTTGTGCAGTAACGATCAGACTTGCAGGCTCAAGAAGTTCATTCGAAGCCCTTAGTATTTCGGAATCGCATTTTTCAATTAGCATATTCCAGTTAGGTCGTCTGCTTTCGGTATTATGCGCGTCGCTGCCAAATACCACCTTTTTGTCGCTTTTCAGCACTTTTTCAAGGAAATCTTCCTCTTCAGGAATGAGAAAGACGTCGTTGTTGAACTGGAAAATAGCGTCAATTTTCAGCAGCTTTTCAATGTTTTCTGGCGAATAATACTGAAGATAACGGTGAACATGAGCAAGTATCACCTTAAGACCGAGCTCTGAAGAAACAGCGTTGATTTCCTCTGACATCCAGTCCTCATAATCTCGGTAGGGCAGTTCAAGGAGTAGCATATCAGAATTCTCGATGGCAAGCTGCTCGATACCTTGAATTTTTGATATCCCGTGTTCTATGGCGACTTCAGCACCAAGCACTATATCGGGAATGGCGGCTGTATCCCATATGCTGTCAAGAGCATCCTCGCGCCGCAGCAGATATTCTGTCAAAGACCTTTCTTCGTGGGCATAGAAATGGGGAGTTGCTATGATACGCTCAACTCCCTGCTCTTTCATTATTTCTATCATTTCAAGAGCTGTTTCCAAGTCTGCAGCACCGTCGTCCATGAACGGCAGAATGTGACAATGGTAATCAGTTAGCATATTCTGTTGTCTTCCTTTTTCTTTGTTCTGTATATTTAATTGTTAAAGCATTATATATATCTTCTGCTTTTATAATATTGCATAAAAAATCGCATTATATATTATCGTGTAACTATCCTGCGATACCGCTATAATTATATAATAATATAAGTGCATTTGTCAATAGGAAAAAAATAATTAATTTTATATCGCAATTCACAAAAAATCAACAACAATAAATATACATATTTTCATAACTTAGTGATGCAACTTCAGAATGTCTAGGATGGTTAAAACGACAAAAAAGTGGCGCGG
>JAFZYX010000144.1 GCA_017616055.1 Ruminococcus sp. | reverse complement strand
CCGAGGTTCAAGATAATTATCACGCTCATATACATCATAATGCTCTTTTCTGGAGGCAATTATCTCTGCTTAGCAGTGGGAGCCTTATTCACCTTTGGTGCGATACTGCTTTCACGCATACCGTTAAAGATGTTCTGGAAGAGCGTGAAACCGTTGTTGCCGTTCCTTATCATCACAGCAATTCTTAATCTTCTGCTTATGAACAGCGGAGAGGTTCTGTGGAAGTGGAAATTCCTCAAGATCACAGAGGATGGACTCAATACCAGTTTATTTATGGTAATAAGAATAGTGCTTCTTATCATGGGAACATCTCTTCTGACATACACGACATCACCAATAACCCTTACTGACGCTATTGAGAGGCTGCTTTCGCCTCTCAGGAAAGTGAAATTCCCTGTGCATGAACTTGCGATGATGATGTCCATCGCATTAAGATTCATTCCTACCCTAATTGAAGAGACAGATAAGATAATGTCTGCACAGAAAGCACGCGGAGCTGAAATAGATACAGGAAGCTTCGCAACTAGAGCAAAGAACCTCATTTCCATACTTGTTCCGCTGTTTATATCCGCATTTAGACGTGCGGACGAGCTTGCTACAGCTATGGAATGCCGCTGCTATCACGGCGGAGAGGGAAGAACAAGACTGAGACAGCTCAAATCCGCTCCGAGAGATTATATAGCTCTTGCAATAACAGTATTATTTCTTATAGGAGTTATCGTGCTAGGAAAGATCATCTGAGTGGATAATAGAGAGGAAAACAATGAACAAAGAAGAAAGACGAGCCGCTGCACGATTAAAAATAGAGCGGTTCAGAAAAGGAAAATTTTATCGTATAATGTACGAAAAGGGAATATTGTACTTTATACTTTCGTTTCTTATCCCTTTTTCTATAATGCTTTACGCATTTGGAATGTTCGGGGTACACCCATTTGGCAACAGACAGATACTTGTAGTTGACCTATGGCACCAGTACTACCCTTTTTTCAGAGTAGTGCATGAGAAGCTTGTAAGCGGTGGTTCCTTCTTGTATTCATGGGAAAACGGACTGGGCACAAACTTCCTGTCGTTAATATCTTATTATGCGGCAAGTCCGCTGAACTGGATTTCCGTATTTTTCGGAGATGGTGGAGAAAGAGATGCGCTCACATTTATTCTTGCGGCAAAGATAGGCTTTGCGGGAGCATTTTTCAGTTCTTTCCTGAGATACACATATAGGCGCAAGGATTTCTCAATATGTATGTTCTCCGTGGCATATGCCCTTTGCAGTTATACTCTTGGATATTACTGGAACGTTATGTGGTTTGATACGGTAGCTATGTTTCCACTGGCAATGATGGGAATAGTAATGTTGTGCAGGGAGGGCAGGTGGAAGGTATTTACCATTACTCTTGCGCTGTCACTCATTGCAAACTACTATGTTGGTTATTTTACCTGTATATTCTCCATATTTATGTTTGCAGCTTCAAGTATTATTGAATGCAAGGGGATAAAGGACTGGTTTAGGAAGCTTATCCTCATGGTGCGTTCATCGGCACTAGGTATAGGTCTCGGAGCATTCATGTTGCTTCCTGCATATTTTGGCTTGAAGCTGACATACAGTGCGAACAATTCTATGCCGAAGGATATATCCTTTTATGAGGACTGGAAGAGAATATTCGGAAATCTCCTTTCATACAATGAGCCTACAAAGGTGGACGGCCTTCCGAATTTCGCTTGTGGAATGCTTGCGGTAATGCTCTTTGGAGTTTTTGTATTTGCATTCGGGATAAAGATAAGGGAGAAAATTGCAACTGTAATAATGCTTGGCGTTATAGCCGTGAGTTGTAACATGAATATTCTGAACTTCATATGGCACGGCTTCCATTTTACAAATCAGATTCCATATCGTTTTGCGTTTATTTTTAGCTTTGTGCTTGCTGCTGCGGCATTCAGGGCTTATGATATGATACTTACGAGGGGAATAAAGATATACCATCTTGTACTCATGCTAATAGCGCCATCTGTGGTTTTTGTGCTATACAAGATATCTCAAGGCGTTGACTATAGATTTGAAGGAGCGATAAAGAGTTCCGCTATTATTGCAGGAGCATTTTGGCTTATTTTTGTTGCTGCAAAGGTTTTTCCCTTCAAGACTCAGAAAACGCGGAACATTCTCATGACAATTGTGCTCTCTGCGGCAATGTTCAGTGAGTTCATCAGCAACACGCAAATAGGTGTGCAGACTGTTGATACGACTAACTATACTGAATATCCTGCAACATATGACGATGTTGAAGCTCTTCTGAAATATGAAAGAGAGAATGACAAGTCACCATTCTACAGAACAGAAATGACACAAACCTATACTCTTAATGACAGTGCGCTTTATGGATATCGCGGACTTTCGCAGTTCTCATCAGCTGCAAACGTTTCAGTCACTGTTCTTTGCAAAAGGCTTGGACTTTATGCCTCAGAGGCAGGAAACCGTTACTATTACAGGACATCAACTCCTGTTGTTAATTCTCTTTTCGGCATAAAATACCTTGTTAAAAAGAGCGGAGTACTCAATTCCGAGGACTGGGTAATGGAAGATTTACATACAGCAGGCAGTTCAACTCTTTACCGTAACCGCTATCCGCTGTCAATAGGATTCATGGTAAGCGAAAAGGTGCTTGAAATGGAGGATGTAAGCGAGGCTAATCCTTTTGAATATCAGAATAACCTTGTTTACCATCTCACGGATAACCAAGATGAATTTTTCGTGCCGCAGCCCGTGGCTCTTGCTGAGTACGATGGCCTTGAAGTTTCAAAGAACGGCTACGGCAACTACACTTTCCAGAACAATACTGAAGAATCTACAGGCAGTGCAACTTATACTTATGACTGTATAGATGGTAGCTACATTTATGGCTATGCCAATGGTTCAGGCGGGACTTGTGATCATCTGGAGATAAAGTGTGGTGATGATGTTATAGATTCAGGCAAGCTCATTGAAAGCTATCCTATCGTGTTCCCTATGGGAAACGGACAGACTGGGGAGGAGTCCACTGTTAAGATTACCTCAAACGAAAAGCATAAGACGGGCAACTTCAAGCTTATGGTGTATGCTTTGAAAAAAGAGCGTTTTGAGGAGTTCTACAATGACTTAGCTGATGAACAGGTAGAAATAGATAAATTCACCGATTGTAAGATAAGCGGAAAAGTCAGTGCTCAAAAGGACGGAGTACTTTTCTTGTCAATCCCCTACGAAAAGGGGTGGAAAGTGTACATTGACGGTGAAAGAGTCGAGACTTTCAAGGTATTGCAGGCTATGCTTGGTGTAAAGGTCTGCAGCGGCGAGCATAATATCAGAATAGAATATACTCCTGAGGGATTTACTCTCGGAGTTACTATAACATTCCTGAGCGCTGCACTTTTTATATTCATTGCATACTTCGAAAGAAAACGCAGAATGCGCCGCAAGGAACACTCTTCAGAGATGCAATACGAAGCTGGAGACAGTTCTGTGCCATCTACTTACAGGCAGGGAGCGGCTATATATGATCAGTTTGGCATTCCACATCCTGATGATCATATCGGCAGAGTCGAGGACTCTGAGGTAGTCCTTTATGATGGCCGGGCTGCGGTAGAAAAGGAGGCTGGCAATGAGGAACCTGAAAGTTACGATAGCCTACAGAGGCACTAAGTATCACGGATTTCAACGTCAGAATAACGCTTTGACGGTGCAGGAAGTGCTAGAAAATAAGCTTTCCAAGGTACTAGATGAGCCTGTGACTGTGATAGGGTGTTCAAGGACAGACACGGGAGTTCATGCGAATATGTTCTGCTTCAATGTGAAAACTAACAGTAATATAAACTGTCTCGGTTTTTGCAGAGGAGTGAATGGTGAGCTTCCTGATGATATATCCATTCTCAGCTGCGAAGATGTACCGCTGGATTTCCATGCGCGGTACGACTGCAAGGGAAAGGAATATATCTACAAAATGCATTGTAGTGAGTCAAAAAACCCGTTTGCAGCGGATCTTATGCTGCATTACAGGAGAAAATTTGACATAGAGGCTACACGTAAAGCAGCAGAATATCTAGTGGGAA
The DNA here is from genome assembly GCA_017616055.1 of Ruminococcus sp. Classification (GTDB taxonomy): domain Bacteria; phylum Bacillota; class Clostridia; order Oscillospirales; family Ruminococcaceae; genus Ruminococcus. The sequence continues at coordinate 11,343 of JAFZYX010000144.1, read as the reverse complement.
CTCACGATTTTTCATCGTTTTGTGCTGACTGTACAAATGTTTCCACTACTGTAAGAACTATTTATTCTTTCAAAATAGAAAATAGTGGAGATTCTGTGATAATGCTTGTAAAAGGTAACGGTTTTTTGTATAATATGATTAGGATAATCGCAGGCACTCTTATCGACGTGAGCGAAAAAAGGATAGCCCCCGACGATATACCTACAATACTTGCCGCAAAAGACCGGTTAAAGGCCGGCAGAACGGCCATGGCTCACGGACTGTATTTGAACCGTGTGTTCTACAGTGAGGAGGAGCTTTTTAAAGAGACATAATAAGAAAAGAACAATAAAGGAGGTGCCAGCTTGCCTAAGGTTTACGACGCCGAAGATATCGTCGATCAGAAAAATCGAATGAAGCGGCGAAAGCGACAGAGGCAGTTTATTTGTATACTGCTGGCAGCAATTATAGGAACAGGGCTTTATTTTACCCGCGATAAGTGGTATAATAAGTTAAGGGGCATAGGAGAACAATACAGGACCATCGTCAACTCGGGTCAGCTAGCTGAGGGAAACTTCCCAATAGAGATTAGCGGAGGAGAGGATTATCAGTTAAGTCTTTCTGGTAACAGAATGACGCTCCTCAGTGATACGTACACCTATTACTATGATACTGACGGCGCTCTTCTGAAGCGCAGACAGCATACATATACAAATACGGTGCTTCGTAACGCGGGTGGACGTACCCTTGTTTATGAACAGGGCGGAAACGAGCTCAGTGTGGAGGACGAGGATCAGATTTTCTACACTAAGACTTTCGCAAAAAACCAGATACTCTTTGCCAATATAAGCGAGGAGGGATTTGCAGCAGTAGTAACTACTTCTGAAAATTACAGCTGTGAACTGGTCGTATATGACAAGAAGGGGGAAGTCATATACACAAGAAAATGTATCGAAAGAGCCAGCGACTTGAGCTTCATTGACGGAAGTAAGGGTTGCGTGCTGAGTTATATCTCAGCTGAAAACGGCCAGCTCGTTACAAAGGTTCAGAAGATCAGCTTCAGTGAAAAAGATGAACAATGGACATCCCCAGGACTTAATACATTCGGTCTCAGAGTCTGCGGATATGAAGGCGGTGCCTTTGTACTCGGGTCTGAAGCCTGCGGTTATGTTGACCGTAGTGGACAGATTAGCTCATATTACTCATATGACGGAGATTTTGTCGCAGGCGCTAGTGAGAACGGAAATTCAGCAGTTATAGTAAATAATGAGGATAGAAGAAAATACGTCATGGCTCTTTTCAGTGGTGAAAACGCTGAAGCTCTCGTTATAGAACTTGAGGAGCCTTCTATTGATGTTACTATTTATGAGGATCTTGCATATGTAATGTGCCAGGGAAAGATAATGGCATATGATTTTAATGGCGGACTTCGTTCCGTGGCTAATGTAAGTGACTCATATACAGGCTTTGTACGCAGTGATGATCATATTTTCCTGAAGGGCTATAATAAAATAGATCGTATAGATTATGAAAGCTGACTCTTATCAATGATCAATTAAATACCCGAAAGGAGGTAGCGCTGTCGATTTTACGACATAGCGCGAAGCGTATGGGAGAACAATTTTGGTGGTTTTATGATGTTATCGTAGCAGCGGTAGTCCTTATATGTATTTTTCTAACTGTAAGGAAGGGGATTCTTAAAGCTTCGGCTGCAATAGTAGCCTATATCTTTGCTGTTTTTATCAGTTTTTCGTTGAGTACAACATTTGCAGAAAGGATAACTGAAAGTGCATTGTACGGAAGCAATGTGAAAAAGATGAATTATACAATTAGTGAAAACGATTATGCTGCGGAGCTATCTTCTCAGTTAAACGGTTTGGGATACTATATCAAGGTCGATCGCGATAAGATAGAAGAATTCTATCTTTCGGGAGAAGATGTTGACAATAAGATTTACACGTATATCAAGAATATGCACAGCAAGCAGTTTGACGACGAGGAAACATTCCTTTTGAAGCTTCATAACTGCTATGCCGTATCTGCAAGCAATTTCATAGCTAAGAAGCTCAGTCCGTATTCAGCGGAATATGCAGCGGAGCAAATAAGAAATAATCCTGAGAAATACTGGCAGTTCATGCAACTCTTAAGTGATGACTACAGTACAAAGACTGCTGCTGAGTTCCTTGTAAGGAACTATATCCAGTCACCATATACGACGTTGATAAGACTCGTTATATATATCATAGCATTTGTAATACTGCTGATTATTTTCCTTTTAATAGCTCATTCGTTCAGCAGAAACGATCATACGGAAAACGGCTTCTTTACTATATTCCTGAGAATTATCATAGGAATAGGCAAGGCAGCTGCCATAATACTAGCTTTTGCTGTTTTGGTAAGACTGAACGTGATAACAGGCGACAACAAAATGTTGTTCTTCAATCACGAGGCAATAGATAAGACATATATCTTTAAATACTTCTATTCCTTTATAAGGACATGGTAAAGAATAAATATATCGTTCAGTCAAAATAATAAGGCTGAACAGTCATAATTAACTACAGGAGGAACTGCCTGATGATAATGTGCAGTAAATGCAAAAAAAGGCCTGCAGTGGTGTTTATCACTTCTGTTCAGGGCAACGAAAAGAAGAATGAGGGACTCTGTCTTTCCTGTGCGAGAGCTCAGAATATCCCGCAGATAAAGGAATATATGGATAAGCTCGGCATCACTGACGAGGAGATTGACCAACTCTCGGATCAGATGCTTGGTATGCTCGACGGAGATAGCTTTGAAATGGGAGGCTCGGGTGTGCTTCCAGAATTTATCACAAATATGTTCGGCGGCAGTGACTCTGACAGCGAAGGCGGCGATACTGACGGCAGCAAGGGTGGATTTGATCCGAGAAATCTTTTTAGCAATAAGAAATCTGATGATGATAATAAGGACAGAAAGAATGGCCTATTTGGACGCGGAAAGGACAAAAAGGTCAAGGAGCCAAAGTTCCTAGGAAGCTACTGTACCAATCTGTCACAGAAGGCTGCTGATGGGAAACTAGACCGTATAATTGGAAGAGACCTTGAGATAGACAGAGTTATTCAGATACTATCAAGACGTACAAAAAACAATCCATGTCTCATCGGTGAACCAGGCGTTGGTAAGACGGCTATTGCAGAGGGAATAGCTCTGCGTATAAATGAGGGTAATGTTCCTTTTAATCTTGTTGATAAGAAGCTTTATCTCCTCGATCTAACAGCGCTCGTTGCGGGAACCCAGTTCCGCGGACAGTTTGAAAGCCGTGTAAAGGGGCTTGTTGACGAGGTTAAACGTGAGGGAAATATCATACTTTTCATTGATGAGGTGCATAACCTTGTGGGCGCTGGAGACTCTGAGGGTTCAATGAACGCTGCCAATATTCTCAAGCCGGCACTTTCAAGAGGTGAGGTACAAGTAATAGGCGCGACTACTTTCGGCGAGTACAGAAAGTACATCGAAAAGGATTCCGCTCTTGAAAGACGTTTCCAACCAGTTACCGTAAACGAACCAACTATAGAGGATACAGTAAGTGTTCTTGTAGGTATAAAGCAATATTATGAGGAGTTTCACAGGGTACACATATCGGATTATCTTGTAAGAGTCTGTGCAGTGCTCTCAGAGAGATACATCACGGACCGTTTCCTTCCGGATAAGGCAATAGATCTTCTCGATGAGAGTTGTGCCTATGCTTCAATACGTTCACCGGAAATAGGAGATTACGAAAAGCTTAAAAAGGAAATAAAAGTTCTTGAGGACATGGAGACATCCATATCCGAAGAGGATGAAATAGACTATCAGGCTCTTGCAGAGGTTAAGGGCAAGCTCATACACTTGCGTGAGGATGAGGCAACTCTTAAAGAAAAGGCTGATAATGTTAATGTTGAGGAGTCTGACGTTACTAAAGTAGTTGAGCGTTGGACGGGTATACCTGCTAGTAAGATAGCAGAGAATGAGTTCCTTAAGATAGCAAGACTGGATGAGGCACTGAAGAAGAGGGTAGTTGGCCAGGCAGAGGCTGTAGGAGTGCTCACAAAGGCTATAAAGCGAACAAGAGTTCAGCTTAGCAAGCGCCGCAGACCTGCGTCATTCATATTTGTGGGACCTACGGGTGTTGGTAAGACAGAACTGGTAAAGGTACTTGCTGAGGAGCTCTTTGACTCACCTGATCCTCTTATCAGGCTTGATATGACAGAGTATATGGAAAAGCATTCGGTTGCTAGAATGATAGGTTCGCCTCCAGGCTATGTTGGATACGACGAAGCAGGACAGCTAACAGAAAAGGTACGCCGTAAGCCTTACTCTGTAATACTCTTCGACGAGATTGAAAAAGCTCACCCTGATGTAATGAATATTCTCATGCAGATACTTGACGAGGGCAAGGTTGATGACGCTCATGGAAGAACGGTTAACTTTGCGAATACTATTATTTGCATGACCTCAAATGCAGGCTCTACTGACAAGAGCATAGGTGTTGGCTTCAACCGTACAGAGAACGAGATAACACGTGAAAAGGCAATGAAAGGACTGAGAGATTTCCTGCGTCCTGAGTTCATCAGCCGTATCGATGAGATAGTTGTATTTAAGGACCTCACCAAGGAGAACTACGCCGAAATTGCTGCTCTTACTCTCGACGAGATGAAGGAACCTCTTGCAGAAAAAGATATAACTCTCGATTATACCAAGGAAGCTCTCGCTCTCATTGCGGAGAAGTCCTTCGGAAAGCCTTATGGCGCTAGAGATATACGTCGCGTTATCCGTCAGGAGATTGAGGATAGCATCGCTGATCTTATAATAGAAAAGGCATCAACTATAAATAAGATAGTTATATCTGTTAATGACGGCATATTTGTCGTTGAGGGCAGAAAGGAGACTAAAGATAATGAAGCGTAAAATTACGGCAGCGCTGTTTTCAGTGCTGTTTGCGGCATCACTAACGGGATGTCTTTCGGACAGCTCCTCTAAGCCCGAGGAAAAGGAAAATACCACTGTAGGAACAGTTGCTGAGTCGAATGAAAAAACTGATAACATTCAGAACGGTAGCAACGGTGAGATAACCGAGAGCATGGAACTTATGAAACTTAAATATGCAGACGTTCCTGAGATAGAAAGCGGTCCCGAGCTGAAAATAGCAGATGTTACCGCAAAGCCGGGGGATATAGCAGCTGTGACAGTTTCTGTAAAGGGCACGGGAGATAACTGGAATAACTGTGGTATTCATATAACTTATCCAAATGTGCTTCAATGCCAACTCGAGGACGAGGAAACACGCGACGTCAAGTACGAACCCGGTCCTGCTATAAAGAAGAATGCAGGCTTTGTCGCTATGGAATGGCAGGATAACCTTGACGAGGAACTGGTTAGGAATCATGAACGTTCGCTGTTCTTTACTGCTATTTTTTGGGATAGCTCAGGAACGGATGGCGATATAGCTACATTCTATTTCAAGGTGCCTGATGATGCAAAGCCGGGAACAGTCTATGACCTTGGATACTTCTTTATGGATTCAGATATGTTCAGAAATGTCAACGATGACATATCATATGAGAAGTATACATTCGAGCACTTGCAGGGTGGCAGTATTACAGTAAGATAGTTTAAAAGTATAACGTGATTATCGGGGAAAACTTTTCTGATGAAAGGTTCTTCCCCGAACCAATTTTCAAAGGATTTTATCATTTTTTCTATAATAGAGCTTCCTTATAGTAATATAAAATGTTAGTTTTGTTGAGGCTCTATTATAGAAAAAATGGAATAATTGTCTTAAAAGGAATTTAGATAATCTTATTCAAAAGATTAATCCGAATAATCATGATATTTTGAATAATTTCATGTCGGTTTCAGATTACAAAAGAAAGGAAAACTATTATGAATAAAAAGGAAACAGCGGAAATAAAGAAGAATTTCTCCGATAAAAGCGGTTTTTTCATTATGGAGCGAGTTCTTACTGCGTTTGTTGATGCAGATAAGAACGTGAGATACCACAATGTAAGTTCTTGCCTTACTATGCCTGTTGAGGAGCATGACGTTTATGATGAGACCTTGAAAAAGGTACTGAATACCAACGTGGGCAAGGCTTTTGTGGAGTATGAGTTTCCAAACGAAGCTTATGATGAGGGTCAGCCACAGAATATCCTTTATACACTGCTTTCTTCAGAGCTTAAGGACGAAATTGCTTGTGAGGAATTCCTCAACCATATCGCTAATAATATTGCGTATACAGGTCCTTTTGCAGTGATAACCTCCTACTGTACATATACTATCCGAAAAAAAGACAAGAACGATGAGTTTGCTGATGGTGATGACGAGATATACCGCTATATTCTTACGGCAATCTGTCCAGTAAATACAAGTAAGGATGGCTTTATATTCGATAGTGTTGGTAACGAGATAACCAAAAAGGTGAATACTGAACTCATTATCAGTAAAGCACCATCGGACGGCTTCCTTTATCCTGTTTTCAGCAACAGAAGTTCTGATATAAACCATGTCATGTATTACACAAAGAATGTGAAGTCACCTAATGTTTCTATTGTGGAAAATGTATTGGGCTGTAGTTTCGTGATGTCAGCTGAGAGTGAGAAGAACAGCTTCCAGAGCATTCTAAAGAACGTAGTGGGCGACGATTTGGATTATATGCTTATAAAGACTGTTAACGAGAAGATACAGGAAGTAGTTGAGGAAAATAAAGACGATACGGACAGAGTTGTCATTGACAACGTAAGGCTCAAGGATATCCTCGTTGATGTGGGACTTCCGGAGGAGCGAGTTAATATGGTAGAGCCCGTATATGAAAAGGTTTGTGGAACTGCTCCACTTACTGCTGCTAATCTTGTGGAGAATAAGACCGTCCTCACTTCACCTGGTATTACAGTGAATATCAAACCATCCGCAGCGGATAAAGTGCGTACTAGTGTGGTTGACGGCAGAAGGTGTCTTCTCATTGATATCGATGACCCTACTATAGAGATAAATGGACTGCCTGTTACTCTTTAAAAGTTATATATTGCAATATGTGCTTAAAAGCGCCTATATAGGATAAAAACTAAAAAAATTCCTCACATCGTTGTGAGGAATTTTTTTAGTGATTTTCTTTTATAGCCGCCTTTGCCTTGGCAACAATGGTTCGGTCGTTCTCATAGGACAGTATGTTCGCAGCGTAGGATATGTCTACCCAACGTATTTCTGCAATCTCTCCTTCCTGCGGTGAAAAATCCACGTTTTTCGCCTTTGCTAGGAAGTAAACGACTACTTTTACGGTGTCCTTTTTAGGGGAGTACGTCACTGTTTCTCTGAATGTCGGGTCAATAATAACGTCGATTGAGGTCTCTTCCATTATCTCACGACGAGCAGTCTCAATCTCGGTCTCGCCTTTTTCTACGTGCCCTTTTGGGAAGGACCAGTGACCGCTGTTGATATGCTTTATCAGCAGAATTTCCGTATTGCCATGGTATTTCCTGTAGACAATCGCGCCGCATGATTTCTCGTGAAGCATATTTTATCCTTTCTTGCCCCTGTATTTTGGGCAGAATAAAAGCAGTTCATTATTTCAATGCCGCTTTTTATGTAGTTCACAATTATTATAGCATATTTTGTCTATTTTGTCTATACCTGACTTTGTAAATTTGTAATGAATTTTATCATAACGGGTTGTTAAACAGCATGTTCTAAATAATTGTTTTTCTGAATATGATTAAATAAACCAAACTTCAAGGAGGTTGACTATTTATGGATCTGAAACTTACAAAAGAGACAGTTCCTGCGACTGAGATAATCTATGAAGGCTTGCAGGAACAGTCTGTCGAGCTTGACTATATTCTTCCTGATTACTGTCCCGATATCTTTAGACTAGTATGCTGCGATGCTTCTCCAGTTATCACTGAATGGGCAGTGAGCGGTGATAAGCTCACATATGAGCTCAGGTGTGATATACATATACTCTACTGTGGAGAAGATGGCATCACTGTGCAGTCAGTGAATCAGCAACGTAGTTTCACACGTACTGCTGAACTCGGAAAAAGCATTAGCTCGCCTGAGGTGAAAATAGTAGCAAAGACAGGACATGTGAACTTTCGCGCAGTCAACAAACGACGTATTGACTTTCGAGGAGCTGTTTCCGTGAAAATAAGTGTTGCAGGTGAGCAGCAGCAGGAGGTCATATCTGACGCAGAGGGGCTGAATATACAGTTGAAAAAAGTCCCTGTAAAGTACGTATCACAGAGACTGAACGCTGTAAAAAACGTACATATTGAGGAGGAGATAGAGCTTACGTCAGCTCAGCCAGATTTATTAGGAATAATCAACTGCCGTTGTAACGTCTCGGATTGCGAGACAAAGCTTATTTCAGGGAAGCTCCTTGCTAAGGGTGAAGCAGATGTGGAGCTTCTTTACGCAGGAGGAAATAGTGACGACATGACTATTGAGCCTATGAGCTTTTCACTTGGATATAGTCAAATAATCGATGTTGATGGTCTTGACGACAGCTTCGATTGCAATATTGTCCCAGAGGTAATTAGATGTGATATAAGCATAACATCTGGCAGGGACGGTGATAACCGCGTTCTGCGATGCGAGGCGGAGCTGCGACTATGCTGTCGTGCAGTGAGAACGACTACGGTTATGATAACGGAAGATGCTTTTTCAACAGAGTACCCGTGCAATGTTGAAATCTCCAACATAAAAGCCGAGCAGATACCTTTGGTCTACAATGAGAACTTTCGTCACAGTGTGCGTTTGACGACAAGCGACGATGTTCCACAGAATGTCTATGCCATGTGGAGCGAGCCGAAGAATATCAATGCACATATCGGCGATGACGGACGTTCTGTGGTTATAAGTGGTATGCTAGTCTATTCTATGGCAGCAAAGGACAGAACAGGTAGCATGATAATGCCAGACAGAGAGGAGGCTTTTGAGGAAACTATCGGTCTTCCAGACAGTATTGAAGGTTCTGAAGTCACTGTCGATGTAAAAGTCCGTGAAACTTCTTATGATATCTCTGCAGAGGGAGTACTAACTGCTAAGGCAGATATAGCTTTTAAGATGTTCGTGTACAGTTCCGACTCAATAAAAGCGGTGACTGATATATTTGTTGATGACACCTCCCGAAAGGAAAGGGAAGGCGATTACGCAATAAAGCTATATTTTGGTACTGAAAATGAGAGCGTATGGGATATTGCCAAACGTTATAGCACCAGTGTTTCTGCAGTAATGGAAGAAAATGAGCTCACAGGTGAGAGACTCGAAAGCGGAGGCATGCTACTGATTCCAATTGTATCATGAAATATTAGATCTGAGAGATAAGAAATGATGGCTAATAAAATCAACTTGCAAATCATAGGTTTTAGTTCTTTGATTTTAGTTCTGATAAAAAGGAGTATTATATGGCTAAAGATATATACAGCGATATTGCTGAGCGTACAGGCGGTGATATCTACATAGGTGTAGTAGGACCTGTACGAACGGGAAAATCTACTTTTATCAAGCGTTTTATGGAGTCACTGGTAATACCAAATATAAATAGCGAGTTTAAGCGCGAAAGAGCTCTTGATGAGCTTCCACAGTCCGCAGCAGGAAAAACCATTATGACAACCGAACCTAAGTTCATCCCCGAGGAAGCTGTGCGTATTGACTTAGGGAACGAGGCATCGTTCAACGTGCGGCTCATAGATTGCGTGGGATATATAGTTCCTAGCTCTCTTGGATATATCGAGAATGAGCAGCCCCGTATGGTCATGACCTCGTGGTTTGACGAAGAGATACCATTTAATATGGCGGCGGAGATAGGAACGCAAAAGGTCATTAATGATCACTCTACTATTGGACTTGTTATTACTACTGATGGCTCAGTGACTGATATACCAAGAGATGAGTACGAGGAATGCGAGGAACGTGTTATTCGCGAGCTTAAGGAGCTTGGCAAGCCGTTTGTGGTAATACTCAATACAATAGCACCGGATTCGTTGGAAGCGAAAGCTCTTGCTGCTACGCTCACAGAGCGTTACGACGCGAAGGTGGTTCCCATGAACTGTCTTGAATTGGACGAAAATGATATTCGTGAAATTATGCGTGAGATACTGTTCTCATTTCCTATAAGGGAGATAAATATTCGTACGTCGCGGTGGATTAATACACTTGGAAAGGGACATTGGCTTAAATCCGAGATACTTGATTGTATAAGAAATGCAGCGAAGGATATTAGGCTCGTTCGTGAAGCAAAGAATGCGGCTGCGGTAATTGCTGAGTGTACCGACGTTATAAAGGCAGAGATAAGTGGTATTGATCTTGGTAAGGGGGCTGTCACTATTACTGCAGAGCTTGACAACAGCCTTTTCTACAAGATACTTGGAGAAACTACTGGTATCGAGATAGAGAGCGAATGTGATCTCATTCCTCTTTTGTCAGAATTCAACGACATACGCCGCAAATATAAGCGTATCGAGCCTGCCCTTGCTGAGGTTGAGGCTACCGGCTACGGCATAGTCATGCCTGAGCTTGAGGAGATGTCCCTCGAAGAGCCAAAAATTATTCGTCAGGGAGGTAAATACGGAGTGAAGCTAAAAGCTTCTGCACCATCTATTCACCTGATGAAAGCCAATATCAATACTACTATCAGTCCTATCGTTGGTACGGAGCGACAGTCCGAAGAGCTTGTGATGTATTTGTTGGATGGCTTTGACGATGATCCGAAGAAGATATGGGAAAGCAATATTTTCGGGAAGTCACTCCATGAGTTGGTCAACGAAGGACTTCATAGTAAGCTATTCAAGATGCCTGTGGATGCGCGAATGAAGTTGCAGGAAACTCTCGAAAGGGTCATAAACGAAGGGTGTTCTGGGCTAATCTGTTTTATATTGTGAAAAAAGGGGACCCAAGGTCTCCTTTTTATTTGAAGTTATTCTTGTAAGCAGGAACAGGTATAGTTATTTTCCTTTATACTAAACTGATCTCGAAGAAAAAAGAGAATTTGTCATCTAAAAACAAGAAAGCCGTACTGCTCAAGTACGGTTTTCCTGTTCTGATTTGTCCCTTACAATTCAGTTTTTTGATTATATCAATCTGTGCGGCGCTTTGTGCAGATGCACCGCACAGATCAACATCGAAAAGAATTATGACATTGATTAACTGTCAAAGCTAACTTTAACGTTAGCGATAAAACCTGAAGGGTTCGGAGCTGTGCTCCTTAATTGTTTGCAATTATGCGAGCTTCCAGTAATCGAATTCGCAGTCGCCACTGAATATCATGTAGATATCCTTAACGCCTGTTACATTATTCTCTACAGCTGCGAGTTCGTTCTCGCTGCCGTTGAGCTCGCCGTAACCGATGCAAGT
>JAFZYX010000143.1 GCA_017616055.1 Ruminococcus sp. | reverse complement strand
TCTGACTTCGCTTCATTTTTAGGCGTTTCAGCCTTCTTTTCATCAGACTTTACGTCATTTTTAGAAGCTTCAGCCTTCTTTTCATCAGACTTTACGTCATTTTTAGAAGCTTCAGCCTTCTTTTCATCTGACTTTACGTCCTTTTTAGGAGCTTCAAATTTCTTTTCTTCAGCCTTTATATCCTTTTTAGAAGGTTCAAACTTTTTTTCTTCAGCCTTTAATTCCTTTTTAGAAGGTTCAAACTTCTTTTCTTCAGCCTTTAATTCCTTTTTAGAAGGTTCAAACTTCTTTTCTTCAGCCTTTAATTCCTTTTTAGAAGGTTCAAACTTCTTTTCTTCAGTCTTTATATCTTTTTTAGAAGATTCGAACTTCTTTTCCTCCGACTTAACGTCCTTTTTAGGGGATTCAAGTTTCTTTTCCTCAGACTTTATATCCTTTTTAAAAGATTCAAACTTCTTATCTTCTGTCTTTACGTCATTTTTAGACGTTTCAGCCTTCTTTTCATCTGACTTTACGTCTTTTTTAGATGTTTCAGCCTTCTTTTCATCTGACTTCGCGTCATTTTTAGGCGTTTCAGCCTTCTTTTCATCAGACTTTACGCCATTTTTAGGCGCTTCAGCCTTCTTTTCATCAGACTTTACGTCATTTTTAAGCGTTTCAGCCTTCTTTTCATCAGACTTTACGTCATTTTTAGGCATTTCAGTCTTATTTTCATCTGACTTTACGTCGTTTTTAGGCATTTCAGTCTTATTTTCATCTGACTTTACGTCGTTTTTAGGTGTTTCAGCCTTCTTCTCCTCTATCTTTTCGCCTTTTTTCTGGAGTTCCGGCATTTTTATCTCCGACTTCTCCTCTTTTTTAGGAGAAGCAAGCTTCTGCTCAAACTTCACCTCTGTCTGATGCTCAGCAGACCTTACCTCAATATCTGAATTATGATGAGATCTTACAGCTCTCACCTTTACGATTTTTGCTTTTTTGGGAGCTATACCACTCTCTGCTACTCTGATCTCGCCTGAGCAGTAGGGACAGGTCTCGTATTTATCAGCATCGTAAAGATGCTTTTCGGGACATCTTGTCATTTTCATTCTGTTATCACTCCATGTATCATTTTCTGCATTTCAAATTTTTACCAAAAAATGAATTCAACAATATAATTATATCATTTCGTCGATAAAAAATCAACAAACACAGCCGTTGAAGCTGAATTTTTGTAAAAAATAACAGAATATGTCTTTTTCGCAGCCTAAAAACAGGGCTTAAATACTCATTTTTTGTATTCTCATTAGGCATTATGCACAAAGCCTAAACTCTATACACATTCTGTATTCTAAAATCTGAGTGTAACTATCGCGGAAGAATCATATTGTACTCAAAAATACACGTAAGCTCCCATATAAGCAACACAAATATGCTGTAACTCTTTACACGATTATCTCTGCGTGGCTTCCTCCGTTTTTTACCTTGGTCACAACTATTTGCTTGTCAATACGCTGTTTCAGCGCCTGAACATGTGAGATTATTCCAACAAGACGATGGCCGTCGGAAAGCCCTGCAAGAGCGCGCATTGCCTGTTCAATCGAATTCTCGTCAAGCGAGCCGAAGCCCTCATCAACAAACATAGTATCAAGCTGTATCCCGCCTGCCGAACACTGTATCTCGTCAGAAAGTCCAAGTGCAAGGGAAAGGGACGCTTTGAAAGACTCGCCGCCAGAGAGCGTCTTGACACTTCTCACAGAGCCGTTGTAATGGTCGATAACATCAAGATCAAGTCCTACCTGCGTACGCTTATCATCGTACTCTGTTCGCCGTGTAAGTGAGTACTGCCCGTCAGACATCACAATCAAGCGCTGATTTGCGCGCTGTATTATCCTGTCAAAATATGCAGTCTGAATATATGTCTCAAGCATGAACTTGCTCTGCTCGGAAAGCTTTCCATTTGCGGTATCTGACAAATTTTTCACCCATGAATAACGTGATTCCAGCTCTGAGAGATCCGAGGAGCCGTTTAGAATATTCTCAAGTGCAGTGCTGTTTACAGTAACTCTTGTGTGAAGCTGTCTCAGTTTCGCAGCAAGCTGTGTCTTTTCGGCGGTAAGCCGCGATCTTTCCGCAAGCTCTTTTTCACCATCTAAATCCGATAGGTCATCAATGTGTAACTTAAGCTGATCATACTTTCCCGATAGAGCTGAGCGTTCCTTTTCACTCTCATTTACAGCTTTTTCTGCAGATTCATAGGCGTTTCTAATCTCGGTGCATCGCTTTTTCAGCGATAGAACGTAAATCCTTGCATTTTCACCGCTCTCGAACCTCAGTCCACTACGAAGCTCCATAAATCTGTCCGTCATTTCTGAAAGCCTGCTCTCAGAAGCCGCTTTCTGCACTGTATTATTCGTAAGTTCCTCATTGAGCTCGGTTATCTCGTTCTCCAACTCAGGTATGAGCTTTTCAAGCTCTGCCTTTCGAGATGTCCTCTCATTTTCAGCTGCAAGCTGAGCCTCAACACCAGCCATTCGTGCTTTAAGCGCAACACGCTCCGAAACAATCTTTTCGCGTGCATTCTCCATAAGACAATCACCCAAAGCTGCTTCAACGCCCTTTTCCGCGTCTGCTCGTAACTGCTTCAGCATTCCCTCTGCATTGTCGCATCTGCTGCGTAACTCAGCCAGGATCTTGTCTGAGTCTGAAACCGCCGTCATCGTACCTACTTCCTGCTTTTCAAGAGACTCTATTTTACGGTCAAGTCTTTTCTTTTCAGCTATGAGCTTTTCTGCTTCCGTAAGCTTCTTTGACAGAATGTTCAGCTCTGAAGTACAGCTTTCGAGAGCTTTTTCGCACAGCTCAGAACCCTTATCCAAACAGCATTCCAACAACTCCGCAAGCCTTGCGTTAAGTGTCTTTTCAAGCTCATCCGCCTTGGCTTTCATTGCTGAAGCTTCTGTACTCTTCTTTTCAGCTACATTACGAGCCTTTTCAAGTTTCGCTTTCAGTCCTTCCAGCTCACTTTCCGTGGGTGCTCCCACCTGCTTTTTCGCGGGAGATGGATGTTGAATAGACCCACACACAGGGCATGGCGCTCCGTCTTTCAGGGATTCCGCAAGAACACCTGCTCTGTCGTCAAGAAAGGCTCTGTAAATCCTCTCATATTCTTCGGAAAGCATAAACACACTCTCAGCTGCTTCGCGGTATAGATCTGTCGCTTCTTCTTGCTCGCTGCGACGCTTTTCCCACTCAATAATGTCTGCCGAAAGCTTCTTCAACTCAGTATAACGTTTACTCGTGATTTCCTGACTATGTAACAATTTTTCCTTTTCTGCATCGACTCCCTCTATTTCGCTACGCCTTTTTTTCATCGCGTAGACTTCCCCTGTGAGGGCTTCACATTTTTTCACAAGGCTGTCGTGTTCAGCTTGATATTCCTTGTATTCAGCAATCTTTTCTCTCAATGAATGAGAGCCTCCCTCGTAATCGCCTATTAGCTTTGCAAGGGTGTACAGCTCGGAAGCTCTGCGGACAAGTTCCTCACGCTCAGATGTAAGCTTTGCAGTGCTTTCCACTGTTGTTTCAAGGTCTGCGTACTCTTTTTTCAACTCCGCACGCCTTTTCTCGCATTTTTCCTTTTCCTTTATACTTTTTTCAAAGAGTTCGTTCAGAGTTGAAAGTTCTTTTCTCACTTCCGTTATCTGACTTTCCTGCTCGGAAGCCTTTGCGTACAGAGGCATTTCTGCTTCAAGAGCAGCGATATCCTCTCTTAGTTTTTCAAGTTCGTTCTGACGTTCTTTTTCCTTTTCAAGCCGCTCCGAAAGAAGTTTGCCGCGCTGACTTATATCATCGAGCTGTCGAGCAGTCCGCTCCTTTTCCAAAAGCATTTTATTCTTTTCCTCTGCCTTTGAGATACGTCCATTAACCTCGCCAAGCTTTTGATCAATTATCTCGCTTTCACGGGTGAATATCTCCACCTGTGCATTATCACGTGTAATGAGCTTTGTAACGATCTCCTTAATGAACTCAACAGGTGGAATCTCCGCCTTGAGCTTTTCAACTTCTGCAAAGTACTCGTCGTCTTCATCGCATGAAATACCGCTAACATACTGTTTCAAACCCTCACGCCGCTTATCGCACTCGCTTTTCAGATTCGAACTTTCCTCCCTGAGTGATTCCTGCAAAGACTGGTAGTTTCTTGTCTTGAATATGTGGCGAAGTATTTCACGACGCTGAGATGTGTCCTCTGTTATGAGCTTCATGAAGTCGCCCTGTGCTATCATAGCTATCTGCTTGAACTGTTTCTCTGAGAGTCCGATGACATCAGCAACTGCCGCATCTACGTCCCTTTTTCCCGAAACGACCTTACCATCAGGATAAGTAAATACCGCATTGGCCGGCTGCTGTGCAAGTCCACCGCCTCGCTTTGCCTGGCGGACATAGGAAGGATTACGGCTTACCTTGTATCGCTTCCCAGCATAGTCAAACTCCAGTTCAACATAGGTAGGAGTATCTATAGTCGCATATTTTGACCTAAGCATACTGTCATCATCGCGATTTTCACCGCTGGCACTGCCATAAAGGGCGTAAGTTATAGCATCAAAGATAGTAGTCTTTCCAGCCCCAGTATCTCCCGTTATCAAATAAAGCCCCTTTTCACCGAGAGCTTCGAGATTGAGGGAAGTCAACCTCGAATACGGTCCAAAGCCAGATATTTCAAGTCTTATAGGTCTCATGACTCTCCCCTCCATATCCTCTCAATAAGCGACTGTGCGAGCTGACGCTGCTGCTCAGACATATCGCCGCCGTTACTAAATTTGTAAAACTCCTCAAAAAGCTCTATGGGTTGCCTGTTTTCAGCCTCAACTGTTCCCATACTGTCATGTGTGCTTCGTGTGCGACGGTTATCATACTCTATCATCATTATATTCTGGTAAATTGCCCTGAGCTTTCCCATTGCCTCAGGAACTTCCTCATCATTTGTAAGAATAACACGGAGATAGTCTTCTTTATTTCCTGTTCTGCTGAACTCAGCAGAACATATCTCATCAAATGTACCACGTATCTCACGCATATCACGTATAGGAGTTAGTGGCACCGTTCTAACTTCTAAATTGCCCTTTTCGCGTAACTCCGCAACTGTCACTGACTTGACCTGCTTAGCCTCAGAAAATGAGTATTTCAACGGAGTTCCGCAGTAACGGATACACTCGCTTCCTACGTTCTGCGGACCATGAATATGACCAAGGGCTACGTAATCAAAACCATCAAAAGCAGAGCTGTCAACATTGTCCGAACCACCCACAGATATCTCCTCAGAGTCACTTTTTTGAGCTCCAGTTACGAACTGGTGGGTTACAATAATATTCCTCTTGGTAAAATCAATGTCCATCGAATCAATTGCAGCGTTTACTGCGTCTGTATAGCTTTCGATATCAGTTTCTGGGAAAAACCTTCGTACTGACAGTGGTTTAATAAAAGGAAGCATATACACACAGAGCTCACCGTACTCGTCGGTAATAATGGTAGGAACAGTATTACCATTATATACTGGTGACATATGTATACCGCTCTTTGCCATAATATGGCTGCCAAAAGCTATTCGCTCTGCAGAATCATGGTTTCCGCTAATAGCGAAAATATGCTCTGTCAATGACGATACTCTTGTAAGAAAATCGTCAAAAAGCCGTACTGCTTCCGCTGAAGGTACGGGCTTGTCATATATATCCCCTGCTATTATAACAATGTCAGGCTTTTCTTTTGCAATTACACTGCATATCTCGTTCAGGATATATTCCTGATCCTCTGTAAGCGAAAACTCGTTCAATCTCTTTCCGAGATGAAGGTCTGATAAATGTATAAGCTTCATAAAAACTCCCCTCGCCACTTGCTGTTACTTAAATTATAGCCTGTTTGTATGGCATTGTCAACGAAGATTTAACATGGTAAAATTAACAAATGCACAGCCTTGCGACTGTGCATTTGTAACAATTATTCATCGAAGTTTTCCTTGTGTTTCGGCTTACGCCTGTAGCGCTTTTTATCGGAATCCACAACTTTTGTGGCAGGATCTACGCCATTCCAATTACCGCGCTTTGAGGAGTCTATCTTCTTTTTCTCCTTTTTGCTCATTTTATCATATGATACGAATTTATCCATAGATTTCTCCATTCAGATTCCTAACATGAAAAGCTGTTCCTTTTCGTTGTATATATTCTCATAGTCACCAATATAAACAAAGCCATACTTCTCATACAAGCCTTTTTCGCTGCTCATAACATAAATCTTGTTATATCCGATACTCCTGGAATATTCAATAGCTTTGTGTATCATCTTTTCGGATATTCTCCTGCCCCTGAATGATTCGTCAACAAATACAAAACCTATCAGCGGAGAATATGGGTATTTCGGGTCAAGCTCGTCCTTTTCTGTTAGTGTGCAGAAACCCATAGGATCGTCGCCGTCAAAAGCAGCAAAAACACGCTCCCAATCCTTGAATGAATTGATTCTCATTAAATTTGCTAGGTACTTTCCTGCTCTCCATGAACAATTTTCAGCAAAAGTAGCGACACTTTCCCATTTTTCATGTGTATTTGTAAGAATCTTTATTTCCATTTATTCTCCTATCTAAAAATCAAGTTATTACAGAATCGCCAAAGGAACGTTCTGCAAGGTTTACTCCTCGCCTGCCTTGAAATTATATATTGGCTTGACGACTTCGTTAATTTCCACAGTATCTCCGATATTTCCGACTATGTCCTCCATTGACTTATATGCCATTGGACACTCGTCCAACGTTTGAGCATTTACCGACGTGGTATAGATACCATCCATCTGTTTTTTGAACTCCGATACAGTGAAGCTTTGCTTCGCCTGTGAGCGGGACATCAATCTGCCTGCACCGTGAGGAGCAGAGTAATTCCAGTCGTGATTGCCCTTACCTGTACAGATAAGGCTTCCATCACGCATGTTAATAGGGATGAGAAGTTTTTCTCCTTTCTTTGCCGAAACCGCACCCTTACGAAGTATCATCGACTCTGTGTCAATATAGTTATGTATAGTCGTGAACTGCTCCGCAACATGAATGTGCATACCCTTAATTATCTCGTCCATCATCGCCTGACGATTCACCATAGCAAAATGCTGAACTATCTTCATATCATGAACATATTGTTTAAATAGTTCTCCCTCGCAGTAAGCAAGATGCTTAGGAACGTCCGTAGTTTTTGTATTTTCCAGCTTTTTCAGCTCCGACTGTATCTGCTTCTGTTTTCCCTCAGCCTTAAGACGTGCGATAAGCTCATCTATTTCCTTGTCAGAACTCTTGTTCAATCGTCTGTAGGCCTCGTTCTGATAGTACTTTGCTACTTCTACTCCTAAATGACGTGAGCCAGAGTGTATAACAATATAAATGCTTCCATCTTCCCCTTTATCAGCTTCGATAAAGTGGTTCCCGCCGCCTAAAGTACCTATACTTTTTTCCGCCCGAAGCAAATCAATATGCTCTAAACAGTAAAGTTCATCAAAGTCTATCTTTTCGCAGTAGCGGTGAGGATTTTCACGCACAGAAAACCCCGAGGGTATTTTCTCATAAATTAGTTTGTCCAGCTTCTGTAGCTCAATGTGCTTTTCCTTGAGTCTTACAGTCTCCATTCCACAGCCAATATCAACTCCCACAAGATTTGGGATGACCTTATCCGTAATGGTCATTGTAGTACCTATAGTGCAACCGGCGCCTGCGTGTACATCCGGCATTATGCGTATCTGCGATCCTTGGCTCATAGGCTGGCTACAAAACGCGATTATCTGCGTAATAGCGTCCTGTTCGATAACATCAGTGAAAACCTTCGCAGAATTGTATTTTCCATTGAGTTCAATCATATTATTTCCTTTCCGAAACTGCCCGAGCGCATAAAAAAACACTCCCGCAGGAGTGTATAATGTTCTATATACGCAAAAGCTCAGCACATGGCGGCTGAACATTTCGGGCAAACTCCATGCTTATTCTTTTTGATATTTAATTGTGTCATTGAATAATAATTTTTAAACATTGTCATGGCGTTCACCGTCCTTTCATATAATATGGATTTATTATAATCATGAACAGCTTCAAAGTCAAGGCATATAAAAAACTGTAATCAAACTGTAACAATTAGCCGAAGAGGATAAAAAGCAGTTGTTTTACAGATGATAAGTTCTTAAAACTATTCATAAAGTTCATTTGAACTTATAATTTGCGTATTCAATTCTGTGCATTATGCATAAAGGCTACATTCCATTTATACAAGAGGTAAATTTTTGTCTGGTATTGACATGCAAATAGAAATAATATATAATAATATCATGCAGTTGAAACACGTCAGCTGCAATAATTTGGTGCTCCGCATAAGCACATTTTCTATGATATGGAGGTTTATATGTTCAACAAAATCAATCTTATGGCTCTCTCGATTGAGGACCTCAACTGGGGCGTCATTATTCCCGCCGGAATTGGCATTATTCTACTTTTAATAATCATTTTCTCAGGCTATATCAAGGCTCCCCCGGATACTGCATACATAATCTCAGGTTTGAGAAAGAAAATAATCATTGGTAAAGCAAGCATACGCATACCTTTCTTTGAGCGTGTAGATAAATTAAAATTACAGCTTATTGCTGTTGATGTAAAGACTTCTAGCGCTGTACCAACCGCAGACTACATCAACATCAATGTTGATGCAAACGTTAACGTTAAAGTCAGCAGTGATCCTGCGCTTATTAAACTGGGTGCTGAAAACTTCCTTAACAAGGACACCGCTTATGTCGCTAAAGTTGCAAGAGAGGTTCTTGAAGGTAATATGCGTGAGATTGTTGGTCAGATGTCACTTGAGGCTATGGTTAACGATCGTAAGGCATTCGCTGAAAAGGTTCAGGAAAACGCTGCTCCAGACCTGAATAGAATGGGACTTGAGATAGTTTCGTTCAATGTTCAGAACTTCACAGACGATCAGAACCTTATTGAAAATCTCGGTATCGATAATACCACTAAGATTCAGAAGAAAGCTGCTATCGCACGCGCTGAGTCCGAAAAAGAAATCGAGATTGCAAAGGCTCAGGCTAAGAAAGAAGCTAACGATGCTAAGATCCTTGCTGAAACCGAGATTGCTCAGAAAAACAATGAGCTCGCTATCCGTCAGGCTGAACTGAAAAAGGAAGCCGACACACAGCTCGCTATTGCAGACGCAGCATATGAGATCCAGAAAGAAGAGCAGCGTAAATCTATCGAAGTTTCAAAAGCTAACGCTAACATCGCTGCTTCAGAAAAGGACGTTGAGCTCAAAGCTCGCGAAGCAGAGGTTACCGAAAAGGCTCTTGAAGCTCAGATCAAGAAAAAGGCTGAAGCTGACCGCTACAAGGCTCAGCAGGAAGCCGATGCAAAATTATATCAGTTAAAGAAAGAGGCTGAGGCTGATCGTTTCCAGAGAGAGCAGGAAGCCGAAGCTAAAAAGGCTGAAGCCGAAGCTCAGAAATATGCCAAAATGCAGGAGGCTGAAGGTATCGCTGCTGTAGGTAAGGCAGAGGCGGATGCTATCCGTGCAAAAGGTCTTGCTGAGGCTGAGGGTATCAACGCCAAGGCTGAGGCTATGAAAAAATACGGAGAGGCTGCTGTACTCGAAATGTACTTCAAGGCACTGCCTGAGGTCGTAAAGAACGCCGCTACTCCTCTTGCTAATGTTGACAAGATCACAATGTACGGCGACGGCAATTCAAGCAAACTTGTAGGGGATATAATCGGCTCTACCACTAAGGTCACCGACGGTCTCACTGCTGCAACAGGCGTTGACATTAGAGCGCTGCTAGCTAACTTCCTCGGTGGAAAGGCTGCTGCTCCAAGCACTTCAAATGACGCAACTGTTGATGATACATCATCGATGGATACAGACTATACAGAATACGAATACGAATACAATCCAAATGATTCGGACTACTATACAGATACAGATACTGATACTGATCCTGATATGCCTGAAGTGTAATATTTTTTGCATAAATCATCATTCCCCTGGCGATATGCGGTCGCCAGGGGATTTTGTCGTTTTGCTGTAATATTACTGCAATATCTCTGTAATTTTCTAGCACTTTCCACTTCCATTTTGAGCAAATTTTGGTTAGTCTATTTGTATAGTTTTCACAAAGTTGTACAAAAAGCATTTACAAAAGACGAAATATAGGTTATAATGATAGTAACATCAAATTGTAATTCAGTCTCAAAGATAGCAATTTTTGGTCAAATCCTCTGACGCAAGGCTCAGAGGGGGGGTATTATAATGATTAAACATCTTTCGGGTGAATTTGAAACTGTTGAGTATGACACTCAAAAATATGCAATGCTATATGATAATGTTCAGACCGAGGAATATCCTGTCCACTGGCATAACGCAGTTGAGCTTATCATGCCTATGAAAAATGAATACACGGTCACAGTCAACGGAACAGATTATTTCATTCCAGAAAATGATGTTCTCATCGTTCCGCCCTGTGAGCTTCACAGCATGCCCGCTATTCCTGGACGGCGAATCATCTTTCAGTGCGACAACAGTATACTTGGCGAGATTACAGCACTCGAGCCTGTAATGCGCTCTCTAAACTCACCTGTTCTCATTTGCGCGGATATGGATAAGGAACTCCATGTACTCGCAAAAAAAACCATGCTGGATATACTTTCACTGTATAACTCCAAATCAGAGCTTGCAGATGTAAAGATATACGTTAAGGTCATCGAGCTTTTCATGGCGCTCAGAGAGTATCAGCTCGAACAGCAAAAAATCGTTATGGACTGTGACGATGAGAAGATTGACGAATACAGTGAGAAATTCGGAACTGTCCTCAAGTATATCGACAATAACTATATGTACGATATTACTCTTGAACAGCTTGCCGACGTTGCCGGCTACAGCAAGTATCATTTCTCGCGTATTTTCAAACAATACAATGCTATGTCATATCTGCAGTACATAAATGCGAGGCGCACCAAGGCAGCAGAACTTCTCCTACTTGATCCAAGCGTTCCTATTACAGAAGTGGCAATGCGCTCGGGCTTCAAGAGCCTGACAACCTTCAACCGTATCTTCAAGGAGATAAAGCACTGTACGCCTACGGACTTCAAAAAGCTATATGCATTAAGGTAAAATTAACCGCACATCTTACGATGTGCGGCTTTTTGATTTATCTTGCTCCACATTCTTCCAGTTTTGCATAAAACTCGTTGATATCCAGATAATATATAAACGGGCCTGACCACGTTGATCCACCATTTGAATCATATTCACAGTCAGAAAGGTTAGCAATGCCATTCCCCGAAATATTGTAGTATCTTCCCAGAACCACTTTCCCACCAGACATATATTTGATATCTATGCCATAAGTCTGCGGCTGGTATTCATAAGAGTATTCCCCATTTATAGGATCACTTTTTAGCATTAAATCAAATTGAAATTCATTTTCCACAAAAGTCTTAAGCTTCTCCATATTCTCATCAGACAGCATGATCTCATTATCTTCTGCGTCCCTGAGCTCAACAACTATCTCAACATCAGAGTAACCTTTGAGATATGCCCTCCTTTTAACTTCTACAGACTTCAGGATATCATAAACACTGTCATAAGAGAGGTGTTCGCTCTCTTCAATGTCGTCTTCTGTTGTACGAATAGACAAGTCTATACCAAGTTCTGCAAGTCTATTCTCGAACTCCTTAACGTCTAAAGTATAGCTGCCATTCCCCAACCCATCTTCATCCTCAATCCATTCGTGCATTTTTACATCGCCATCATAGATGGAAAAATCCATTTTTCGGATTGTTTTTTCATCTTCCATCTTGTATTCAAATTCGATTTCAAAATCGGGTCCCGATCCAACTGGTTCGCTATCTGAGTCGTATTCCAGTTCATCTACAGAATCATCCGGCTCGATGGGTACATATATTTTCAGCATTCTGAAAAAGTCATTTTTAAGGAATTCTTCAAGCTTCGTCCTCTTGTCCTCATCATTAGAGAAAGGACCATGATCTTTGTCCAAATAATTACCATACTCTTTGTCCATATAATTATAAAAGGCTACTTTTTGGAATTCCCCTATTGTAAGAGCGTTGATCTCGTTCTCATTAATGTATTCGCCATTGCTGATGATCTCATGGTATTTATTTGCAAAGTCATTGAAATCTATCTGATACACTTTTCTTTCAATCACTTCCGAATCCATATGATCGTAGTCATCTTTTATTATTTCATATATTGTGCGTCCTGAAGATTCAATATAAATCCCATAGTATATAAAATCATCTTTCCATGTAGAGATACTTTGATCCTTTTGCCATTGCACAGCATAGTCAAACAATGAATAATGAAGCACCTCGTTCTCAGGCGCTGGCTCGTCAACTCCCTCGCCCCAGTCGAAGTTATTGAGTAAATCGCACAATCTATCATTGATAGTGCCTTTAGAGTGCATTCTATAAGTTCTCATATCTGCCTTGAAAATAAACTCAAACTCTCTGAAATCTCCAAACGGTGATATTTTTTCTGTATCCTGAGCTAGTATCTCTTCTATGCTTGTGCCAAAGGAATCTAAATCGATTTTAAAGTATTTTTGTTCAACAACATCCAATGAATCTTTATATATATTATCAGACGGTTGATATTCGATATAAGAAACAAAACCGTCATTTGCTATGTAGATATGATTTGTGCGATTCCCTTCAAACCAGTTTATACTATAGATAGGACCTTTAGCATCCTGCTCATATGTTCTGGTTTCATCTTCTTCAAGTTCTTCTCCCCAGTCGAAACCATTTAGAAAAGCTGCTAACTTCTCATATGTTTCAGCTGAATAATTACCATTCTTTCCATCATCTGTGAATAATCTGAATGGCAACGTACTGAAATCCCCGAACGGGCTCATAATTCTATATGCTTCATCATTTGCATCGCTGCCTAGCAATTTGGTATTCTGCCTGTGAATCAGAACTCCAGTAGTGCCTATACCAGCCACAAGTACTGCACAAGCCGCTATCGCGCAAATAAGCCTTACTATACGATTTTGGGTATCAACGCGATCGGTTCCGCTTGCGAGCTCAATATATCCGTCGTCACTATCTGTACATGTGAATTTCGTTTTCTCTGCAGATTCGCAATTCTTGATTATCCGCTCTTTCATATCCTCGGGCATTTTTATTATATCGCCCGCATTCTTTATTTTTTTATCCACACTACATATACTCCTTTCTGTATTTATCTTCCAGCAGCTTTCTACCCCTTGACAGGCGCATTTTTACAGCAGAAGTTCCTATGCCGACTATTTCCGATATTTCGTTAACTTTATATTCCTCAATGTAAAATAGAACGAGAACTAGCCTGTACTTCTCAGGAAGCTCCATAAGAGCGTCCAGTATCCCGCTGTCCTCTTTTGAAACAGCATATCCATCCAGTAACTCCTCGCTCTCTGTAAAATGGCGTGTACGATATCGGAGCATATCATGGCATTTATTAGCCGCTACCTTGATGATCCAAGCTTTTTCATGCTCTCTGTCGGCAAAATCAGGTGATTTAGTCACGTATTTTATAAAAGTCTCCTGTACAGCATCTTCAGCGTCAGCCGTATTTCTTAGCATAAGAAGACAAACTCTGTACAATACATCTCCGTATCTCTCGACCGCCTCGCGAGCGCAGCCGTCTTTAAGCATCGTATCATCAACTCCTTTCAATATAAATACGTATGGGGTTGCAGTATGGTCACACATATTATAACATTTTCATGTATAAATGAAAAGACAGCCGATTTGCACCGACTGCCTTTCAGGGGATATTAAAATTTGGAGAAATCTTAATTAAGGTGCCGATCACCGATTCTGCGATCGGCACGTTGTTTTTTTAATACTCTCGTATTTGATTATGCTCTTGTATGAACCTGACCGCCTGCAAGTGTCTTGCCGTGAGCCTTTGCCATATCAGAAATGTTTACGTTCTGGTAACCATTCTGTGCGAGCCAAGGAAGAACTTCTTCCATAG
>JAFZYX010000142.1 GCA_017616055.1 Ruminococcus sp. | reverse complement strand
TATACTATGACGAAACAGAATTTCCACAGGAGCTCGTTCTCACATTCGAGAAGTATTTCGAGTCTCTTCAGAACGGAGACTACAGCACATACTATAAGACACTTTTCCCTGAGTATGTGACTGAAATGGAGGCTGCTCTCACAGCTAAGGAGGGCCATACTCTCAAGGATTCATTTGTTAATCAGTGTACAAGAGTTGCTGATATAACACAGGGTGATTTCAAGGTAACACGTATCAAGCTTGAAAAACCTGCTCCACGTGAGGATGGTCAGGACGACGCACAGGCTTATTTTGATATGCTAAACGGCTATTTTGAGAAGGACTACTACAGCATTGCAAAAGAGCAGAGCGAAAATCTCATTCCTGCTTTCTTCTATGTAATGGGCGAAAATTCTCAGGGTCAGGAGATTGTTATCCTTCACGACTGTAAGATCGTTTTTGCTGTTAAGGAAGGCAAGTATTACACATTTGGCTAATGGGGAAATGTTAAATGAAGAAAGTTATCGCAAGAATCGCAGTTTTGCTTGTATCTTTTGTAATGACGGCTTCTGCGGCAGTCTCATGTAATGATAAGGACGATCATGATCATGATGATCACAATCACAACATTGTTGAGGAAATTCCTGATGATGTTAATATGAAGCTTGATGATATGCCTTATGGCGGAGAGTTCAGAAAGCTTCTACCTGAGGAGTTCGATACACCTATAGGAGTTGACCGTGATCCGAGATATTTGTCTGACAAGGAAGCTGCAAAGCTTGCAGATTATTTCTACGCTATTTCTGAAAAGAAGCCAGAATATCTTGAAAAGGCTCTGCATCCGGATTTTCTCAAAACTTTACTAGAGAAAACGGGTACTGACAGTGCACAGTCTTATGTTGACATTGAATACGATTTGATAAAAGAGTACACGGAGACTGATTACAGCTTTGATTTTGTGCTCGTTGACGATATGGTTACAGACGAGGATATCCTTAATGGGTATGCTTCTTCTATAAGAAGTGCTTTGCCAAATGCAAAGATATCAAGCGTAAAGGTATTCAAGATCAATTGCACCTATAAAGCCTTGCCTGATGAAGGAGGTTCATACTCCCTCAAGGAAAGAATCGGGGACTATGTTACACTCTGCGTTTATACTGCTGACGGAGAGCCGTATATTTTATTCTGATATAACATAAATAAGGCCGCTTGTTTGATGCGGCCTTTTTATATCCATGTAAGCTTTGGACAGAGATTTTCAGTTCTGATTAGTATAAAAAGGCGGACAGAAATGTCCGCCTTTGATGTTATATTTGTGTTGAATAGTTAGGAGCTTCTTTAGTGATATATATATCGTGCGGGTGGCTCTCTTTAAGTCCAGCGCCTGTAATGCGTATGAACTTAGCTTTGTCGTGGAGAGTTGGGATATCTACGCAACCGCAGTATCCCATACCTGAACGGATACCGCCGACAAGCTGGAATATAGTATCTGCAAGGGGACCCTTGAAAGGAACACGTCCCTCAACGCCCTCAGGAACAAGCTTCTTAGCTCCTTCCTGGAAGTATCTGTCCTTAGAGCCGCAAGCCATAGCACCGAGGCTGCCCATGCCTCTGTATACCTTGAACTGACGTCCCTGATATATTTCTGTTTCACCAGGAGCTTCTGCACAGCCTGCAAGGAGAGAGCCGAGCATAACTACATTTGCACCTGCTGCGAGAGCCTTTACGATATCACCAGAGTATTTTATACCGCCGTCAGCGATAACAGGGATACCGTACTTCTGAGCTACGCATGCAACGTCATAAACGGCTGTAATCTGCGGAACGCCGATACCAGCAACTACACGAGTTGTGCAGATTGATCCAGGTCCGATACCTACCTTTAGGCAATCAGCGCCTGCTGCGATAAGAGCCTCGGCGGCTTCTGCTGTAGCGATATTACCAGCGATGACAGGTATCTCCGGAAATGCTTCTTTAACCATTTTTAGACATTTGATGATGTTTGCACTGTGTCCGTGAGCCGAGTCGAGTACGAGCACATCTACCTGTGCGTCAATAAGAGCCTTAGCTCTGTCGAGAACATTTGCAGTAACTCCGATAGCAGCACCGCAGAGAAGTCTACCCTTACTGTCACGTGCGGAGTTGGGGTACTGTACGGATTTCTCGATATCTTTTATAGTGATAAGTCCCTTGAGATATCCTGCATCGTCAACAATAGGGAGCTTTTCTATTTTATGTGCGCGGAGAATTTCCTGAGCCTGTTCGAGAGTAGTTCCGACCGGAGCTGTGATAAGGTTGTTCTTAGTCATAACGTCGGAGATCTTAGCGGTAAAGTCTGTGAGGAAACGCATATCTCTGTTGGTGATAATACCAACGAGTTTGCCCTTACCGTCAACTATCGGAACGCCTGATATCTTGAATTTACCCATGATCTCATCAGCATCGGCAACGATATGATCTTCAGTGAGAGAGAACGGATTAACGATAACGCCGTTTTCACTTCTCTTTACCTTGTCCACTTCGTCAGCCTGCTGTTCAATGGACATATTCTTGTGGATGATACCGATACCGCCTTCACGAGCGATAGCGATAGCCATGCGTGAATCTGTAACAGTGTCCATAGCGGCAGTCATTATCGGAGTATTGAGTCGAACGGTTTTTGTGAGCTGAGTTCCGATCTGTATCATGTTGGGCGTAACATTGGATTCAGCGGGGATAAGCAGCACATCGTCGAAGGTAAGACCTTCCTTCTGAAATTTGCTGTTCATATCAGTCAGCATAAAAATTCCTCCTTGCAGTTGTAATATTAACTTTAATGATACTATTTTTTGCGCCTTATGTCAATAGTTTCGGAAAAAGGGGACGTATAGAATTTTATTTTCAAAAATGGTCGGGTTTTGGCGAAAAAAGCAATGTTTTATATTAAAGTAACTCAGCGTTAAAGCGAAGATGACCTGTTCAGGCTGTTTGGGTTGAGGAGAGAGTCGCATATTTTATCAAGATTCCTGATGAATCAACAGCGTCAATGAGACCATCACCGTTCCAGTCGGCAGCAGTTTTCTGTTCTGGAGTGAATGAAGACAACTGTCCTGATGATATGCGGGCATATTCTTTCAGAACTTTACTTGCATCTATGGCGTCGATATAGCCATCATTGTTTATGTCACCCTTTACAAGGAGAAACTCAGAAAAAGAGAGGCTGTATTCAGAGGCATATTTTTCAGCCTGCGACCCTGACTTTCCCCTAATTAAAAAGTCCGCGATATTCTCAGTAGCGGAACTTCTTACATTATATTTTCTTCCCAATGCGTCCTTACCGATAGAGGTGACGGACGGTGGAATATACAGGCTTTTTAGAGCCGTACAACTGTAAAATGCGTCATCTCCGACTGAGGTTATATTATCATTGATAGAAATTGTTTTCAGCTTACTGCATGAGTGGAAACAATCTTCTGGAATTGTTGTTAATGACTTTCCTAACTCCACGTTTTCAAGAGAATTACAGCTGATGAAACATCCTTTTCCGAGGAATTCGACATTATCTGGAATTACAATTTCACGAAGTGAAACACAACCCGAAAAGGCATAGTCGCCTATTGAAGTAACAGTATTTGGAATAACTATGCTTATGATATCCGTTCTTCCGAAGAAGGCACCTTTGCCGATGGACACTGTATCTGAAGCTATAAAGGAATTGAGACCAGAGTCTGCAAAAAGGACAAGTTTGTTTTCGTTATCATAGAGCGACTTTTCGTTTATCTTGTAAGTTGGATTATCTAAGCTGACAATGATGTTTTTTAATTCCGGGCAGGCTGTAAAGGCGTAATCTCCAATATCCGATAGACCTTTGCCGATACTGAGTGAAGAAAGAAGTGGGCAGTTGCTGAAAGCTTTTTCACCAACACTTGTAATGCTGTCTGGTAGGATACAGGAGATGATATCAGTATTTCCTGAAAAAGCGTTATCAGCCACAGAAACAACAGGAAATCCTTCTATTTCAGAGGGAATACTGATTATATTAATATTTTCGTTACAGCCTGTAACAGTTACCTGTTTATCCTTAATCTCGTATTCAAAAGAGAAGGTCTGTTCTGCTGCGTTTGAAGCAACAGAACATGGAACAAAAGCAAGAACTGCTGCTCCGAAAAGAGCAGAAAAAATTTTTTTCATATCATATCTCCCTACGGCAGATATTACCGCCTATCATGACAAGAAGTGGTTCAGACATTAAGTCTAGGGGGTTCGCACCTTTTCTGTAGAGCTGCATATCAGCGTCCTTGCCTTCTGTGAGCGAACCTGTAGTTTCGTCTATTCCAAGTATCTCGGCAGGATTGATAGTAAGGGTTTTAAGCGCCTCGCTAAGGTCAAGTCCTCCCTTTACCGCAGCCTGTACGGAGAGGGGGAGATACTGTATGGGAATCACTGTATGATCAGTGCATATGCATATTTTAACTCCGTTTTTATGGAGAATCGAAGCGTTTTTCAACTCAAGTCCGCGCATTTCGGGCTTACAGCGATCACATATCAGTGGTCCGCAGATAACGGGAACTGCTTCTTCTGCAATGATATCTGCAATGAGCTGACCTTCTGTGCCATGGACGATAACTGGGTCAAGCCCGAACTCCTTTGAGATACGCATGGCCGTGCATATATCGTCTGCACGGTGGCAATGGAAAAATGCCTTTATCTTGCGGTCAAGAAGTGGCATGAGAGCTTCACACTTTATGTCATACTCTGGTGGATCGTAGTTTTCACTGTCGGAATAGTAGCTGTCCATATCGTGGACATATCTCCTGGCTTTATAAAGCCCCTCACGGATAAGAGCGGTTATCGCCATTCGTGTTATGGGAGTTTCCTCGCGGCCATTGTAGACGTTTTTGGGATTTTCGCCGAGAGCGAACTTGATACCGCAGTTTTTGATGAGCATATCGTCGATACGTCTGCCATAAGTTTTTATAGCGGCTATTTCGCCTCCGCAGGCATTGGCGCTTCCGGGGCTAGAAGCAACTGTGGTGATTCCACGTGAACGTGCTTCCTCAAAGCAACGGTCAAAGGGATTTATACCGTCTATAGCTCTCATCTGAGGAGTAAAAGGGTCTGTTGATTCATTGCAGTCGTCGCCTTCGAAATCGAGACTGTCTTCTATTATGCCAAGGTGAGTATGAGCGTCGATAAATCCTGGGAGCAGCATGCCACCCTCGGCGTTTATGCTGTCGGAGGGCATATCCTTTGGAGTTCCTGATTCTATGGCTTTTATCTTGCCGTTTTCTGTTTCAATCCAGCCACAGGGGATGATTCCACGATTGCTCATGGTGAGAATTTCAGCATTATATATAAGCATAGCTGCTCACTTTCTGAGTGAATTGGCAATCATCTCCGCATTTTCAACGGGACTTCCGCTGCACTCCAGTCTTATAGTCGAGTGTTTGAGGTAAACGTCTCTGCGCGTATTATAGAGCTCACAGAGTTCTTCCTTGGTCGATCTCATAACGATAGGTCGGTTCGCATCGTCCTTAATTCGTTCGTAGCATACCTCAAAGGGAACATCAAGGAAGATTATCTCTGCGCCTGCGTCTTTTGCTGTTTTTGCAGTATTGGGATTTAGCATAGCTCCGCCGCCGCAGGCTGCAACTGTAGTCTTTCCGCAGAGGGACTTTACTATTTCTGCTTCGGTCTGTCGAAAGAAGGGCTCGCCCTTTTTCTCGAATATCTCTGGAATTGTCATTTCAAGAGTACGG
This sequence comes from Ruminococcus sp., assembly GCA_017616055.1. Taxonomy (GTDB): domain Bacteria; phylum Bacillota; class Clostridia; order Oscillospirales; family Ruminococcaceae; genus Ruminococcus. The sequence continues at coordinate 4,219 of JAFZYX010000142.1, read as the reverse complement.
ACGATCAGGTCATCCGTGTCACAGAAGCCGCAGCCCAGTTTTTTAGCTGCAAGCTTGCCTATAGTTGATTTTCCGCAGCCCATAAAGCCACATAAAAAAACAGTCATATGTTTCTCCTTAAATTGGTGAAGTCTGTTTCAGTCATTTTTCTTTGATTATTTATTCATGCTTTCAACAGCATTTTCTACAGCGGTGATTATCTTCGAGACTTCTTCGGTTCTGAAGCTACCACCATACCATATCTCATGAGCTTTGACAGCCTGATATACTAGCATTGAAGCTCCGCCTACGGCAGTTTTTCCAAGAGCACGTGCTTTCTTCATGAGAAGAGTCTCAATAGGATTGTAGATAACATCGAATACACTGTCGCTGTTTTCAATTATGGTGTCACTGACCGCGCAGGCGTCAACCTTAGGGTACATACCCACGGGTGTAGCGTTAATAAGCAGATCATAGCATCCTTCAAGAGTGGAAATATCAGCAATTCTAACAGAAGCTTCGCTGCATTTTGCCAGTATCTCAGCCATGAGGAGTTGCGCATTCTTGATGTCCTGTGGAATGACTGCAAGAGTGATATTGCCACCGTGACGTGCAACCTCGATAGCTATCATTCTGCCAACGCCTCCGCAGCCAAGAATCGCAACATTTCCTCCGATGGGTAGCAACTCTGCAGAACGCAGGAAACCGTCACAATCGGTATTGTAGCCCACAAGTTTGCCGTTGTCATTGTTTATGCAATTTACGGAGTTGTAACGTTGGGCGCTCTCAGCAAGTTCGTCTACAAGAGAAATGACGCCCTGTTTATGTGGGATAGTCACATTAAGACCACGGAGGCTTTCTAGGAGCTCGCGGCTGTTTTCAAGGTTCTCAGGAGCAATGTCAATTAGCTCGTATGAGGCATCATCAAGTCCGCTCAGAGCGAACAGCTTCTCGTGAATAAGAGGTGACATTGAGTGACCGAGTGGGTGACCTATAAGCGCAAATCTGTTCATGATAATACTCCTTCAAGTGTTTCAAGGTCTTCAACATTTACTGCTGTTGCGTCCTTGAGAGTTTTCTTTACTAGACCTGTGAGGGTTCTTCCGGGACCGAATTCTACAAATTTTTCAGCTCCTGCTTCCTGCATAGCTGCAAGTTCAGAAGTGAAGCGTACAGGTGATACTATGTGCTTTGACAACATTGTTGCCATATCTGAAAAGTCAGTTAATTCGCCGCCTGTAAGGTTGGAGTAATATTTTACTTTGGGAGCGCTGAATTTTATGGCCTTTGCAGTTTCGTAGAACTTGTCAGCGGCAGGCTGCATGAGCTTTGAATGGAAAGCACCAGCAACGTTGAGAGGAATAACCCTTGCCTTCATTCCTGAAAAAACGTCGCTTACTTCTGCAATTCCTTCAGGAGTTCCTGCAATAACAGTCTGAGCAGGGGAGTTGTAGTTTACAGCAGTGACGTATTCCTTTGCTTCGCCGCATACACGCTCAACTTCCTCCGGAGTTATTTTCATGACCGCAGCCATAGCACCCTTTGCAGAAGCTGTAGCTTCTTCCATAGCAGCAGCCCTTGCCTTTATAAGACGGAAAGCATCCTCAAGTGATATCATTTCTGAAGCGTACATAGCAGCGTATTCTCCGAGAGAATGGCCAGCGACTCCGTCGAAAGTGAATCCCTTAGCCTGTGCGGCTTTCAGGCACACGATTGAAGTAGCCATGATAGCAGGCTGTGAATTGATGGTTCTTGATAGTTCCTCAAGGGTGGCATTAAAGCAGATATTTTTAAGATCAGAGCCGAGTATCTCCGAGCCTGTCTCGTATACTTCCATGAGTTCAGGCATAGCCTCAGCTATGTCTTTTCCCATGCCTTCGTACTGCGAGCCCTGTCCTGAAAATAGTGCAATTGTCATAATAAATAACTTCCTTTCTGTATGTTATCTACAAAGTATTGGTGAAAATATCCTTTTGCCTGATTGTAAATTTGTGAGAAATGACGATATTTTGTCTTTAAAATATCAAAGTGCTGAAATATCGTTGCAAAAAACCTCAAAATGATTTACAATATAATATGTGTGGTATTACGCCTGTACACAGGAAAATGCAAAGGTGATACCGATATTACTACTATAACACATATTTATGGTTTTTACAACTGTATTTTTATAATTTTATTGATTCTAAGGAGCTTTTTAATGGGCATAAGCATTTTGGGAATGGGCAGGTATGTGCCTGAGCAGGTATTAAAAAACGATGACTTTACCCGATTTATAGAGACAGATGATGAGTGGATACGTACAAGAACGGGTATAATTGAGCGTCCAATGGCAGGCTGGGAACCCACATGGTACATGGGAAAGCAGGCGGCTCTCAGAGCTATCGAAGCAGCAGGAATAGATCCTGCCATGATAGGGCTGGTCATTTCTTGTACCGCAACCTCTGACTTCCATACTCCCAGCATGGCGAGCATTATACAGCATGAAATAGGTGCAATCAGTGCAGCAGCATTTGACATGAATGCTGCTTGTTCAGGATTTGTTTATGCAACTGATACTGCAAGGCGTTTCCTTGAGACTGACGACGGTCTGAAGTATGTGCTTGTAGTGGCAAACGAAGCTCTTTCGCGCTTTATTGATTTTACTGATCGTTCATCGTGCATACTTTTTGGTGATGGAGCAGCTGCCGCTGTACTTGAAAAGAGCGATAAGCTTTATTCTTCAGCGCTTTGTTCTGACGGAAGCGGTGCTTCACTTCTATGTGCTAGAGCTCTTAAAATAGCTCCAGAGGTAGCACAGAACAAGGATTTTAATGATCCTTTTCCTGAAGTGCCGCTGCATAAGCTTCAGCAGAACGGCAAAGAGGTGTACAAATTTGCAGTGCAGGCGCTTCCGAAATCCTTCGAGCTAGCGGCTGAAAAGATAAACGTAACAAAGGATGACATAGACTGGTTCGTGCCTCATCAGGCGAATATACGTATAATCGAAACTGCAGCAAAGAAACTTGACGCACCTATGGAGAAGTTTATAGTAACTCTTGACCATTACGGCAATACTTCAAGTGCTTCGATACCTATGGCTTTATGTGAGTCCATAGAAAAGGGTATTATCAAACGCGGACAGAAGCTTGCGCTTATAGGCTTCGGTGCAGGACTTACATACGGCGGAATAATTCTTGAATACTGATTATCAGTGATCTGTAGGGCTGATGCAGGCATCAGCCTGATTGTTTACTTAGATAGCGGAACGCCGAATTCGGTGCTTTCTGCTAATAACCAACCACTAATCCCTAAAAAGGAGAACTACTATGAAAACACGCATTACTGAACTTCTAGGCTGTGAATACCCCATAATTCAGGGAGGTATGGCATGGGTAGCCGAGCATACACTTGCTTCCGCAGTATCCAATGCTGGCGGAATCGGACTTATTGCAGGCGGCAGTGCTCCGATAGACTACCTTCGTGAGCAGATACGTCTCTGCAAGGAAAAGACAAATAAGCCTTTCGGTGTAAATATCATGCTTATGAGTCCGAATGCTGATGATCTTGCACAGCTTTGTATTGATGAAGGAGTAAAAGTTATAACCACAGGTGCGGGCAATCCGGGGAAATATATGGTTGCTTGGAAAGAAGCAGGAATAAAGGTAATGCCTGTAGTTCCGTCCGTAGCTCTTGCAAGAAGAATGGAAAAGTCGGGAGCTGATGCAGTTATTGCAGAGGGCACTGAATCAGGCGGACATATCGGTGAGAATACAACCATGTGTCTTGTTCCTCAGGTAGTTGATGCAGTTGAGATTCCCGTTATTGCTGCAGGCGGAATTGCCGACGGCAGAGGTATGGCTGCAGCTTTCATGCTGGGCGCAGAAGGTGTGCAGATAGGTACCCGTTTCCTTGCTTCTGAGGAGTGTCAGATACATCCTACTTTCAAAGAACTTGTAATAAATGCAAAGGACACTGATAATATCGTAACAGGACGTTATACAGGCCATCCATGCAGAAATATCAAGACAAAGTTCGCAAAGAAGCTCGCAACTGGTGAAAAGGAGGGAACTCTCTCTCCTGAGGAGTTCGAGCAGCTTACGGTTGGCGCTCTACGCAGGGCTGTAGTTGACGGCGATGTGGAAAGCGGTTCGTTCCTCTGCGGAGCTATTTCGGGCATGGTCAACGACATAAAGCCCTGTGCCGAGATAGTCAGGGAAATAAACGACGGCGCGGAGAAACTCCTGAAAATATGAAATAC
>JAFZYX010000141.1 GCA_017616055.1 Ruminococcus sp. | reverse complement strand
GGTAATCGTGCCTTTTCTTTTCGGAGAGGAGGATTATGGAAAACAACAACGAACAGAAATACAATGCCGGCGGATCCTTTGAGACCACCATCGGCAAGACACAGTATGAGGTTGTCATGAATTTCAAAGATGAGGGCATGAGCATGCAGGAAAAGGCGCTCAGAGTAGTAAAAGAGGGCAATTCCGAGGATAGCAAGCCTGCGTGATTATATGCAACTGATACCAACTTGTTCTTGACAAAACTCATCCAAAGGGGGACCTTGTGGTCAAGACAGGTAAATGCCTGAAAAGACATGGCTACGAGATTAAAGTTTTTAACACCATAAATTTCAGCAAGAGTGCTCACTACAACCCATTCCGTTATATCCACTCGGAAAAAGACATCCTGAAGCTGGTAAACGCATTGATATCCAACACCAAAGGTGAAGGCAAATCAGGTGATGAGTTCTGGACAAAAGCAGAGACGCTGTTATATACAGCTTTGATCGGATATATCTATTATGTTGCACCATATGAAGAGCAGAATTTCAATACTCTTCTGGAGCTTATAAACGCCTCAGATGTCAGGGAAGATGATGAGGATTATATGAGCCCGGTGGATATGCTCTTCAGAGATTTGGAAAAAGATAGTCCTGATCACTTTGCTGTTAGGCAATATAAAAAATTCAAAGTTGCTGCCGGCAAGACTATGAAATCAGTGCTCATAAGCTGTGCAGCAAGACTTTCGCCTTTTGATATTCAGGAGCTAAGAGATATTACAAGGTATGATGAACTTGACCTTGATATGCTTGGAGACAGGAAAACTGCACTGTTCCTTATCATGAGCGATACTGATCCGACATTCAATTTCCTTATAGCTCTTATCTACACTCAGATGTTCAACCTGCTATGCGAAAAGGCGGATGATGTCTATGGCGGAAAGCTTCCGATTCATGTGCGATGCCTTATAGATGAGACAGCCAATGTTGGCCAGATACCTAACCTGGAAAAGCTTGTAGCCACAATTCGAAGTCGTGAGATAAGCGCTTGCCTGTTCCTTCAGGCAAAGTCACAGCTTAAGGCAATCTACAAAGATCACTGTGATACCATAATCGGAAATATGGATTCACAGCTCTTCCTTGGTGGTACTGAGCAGACTACGCTTAAGGATCTAAGCCAGATGCTCGGTAAGGAAACCATCGACATGTACAACACCGGAGAAAGCAGAGGCAACAATCCGTCTTATTCTATGAATTATCAGAAAACAGGAAAAGACCTCATGACCATGGATGAGCTTGCTGTTATGGATGGGGGTAAGTGTATCTTGCAGCTTCGTGGAGTAAGGCCGTTCTTCTCTGATAAGTATGATGTAACACAGCATCCACACTATAAGGAGACAGGCGAGTACGACAAGAAGAATAAATACGATATCGCAAAGAACCTGAAGCCGAGAATGTCTCTTAAGGATGAAGATCTTTATGACGTTGTAGAAGCATAAAGAAAGGGCGGGGTATATCGCTATACTCCGCTCAAAATCATTTCTGTTTATTTGCTTTCCACTTGGCCAAAACGCCTTCAAGTTTTTTGAAATCAAGACACCGTTTTCGGAGATTGTTATTAGCTTTGTCAGAATTAATCATATCGTAAAGCTTATTTGCTTTTTTGATTATTGCATCCTGATTCTTCTGCACCCAATCAAGCTCGTTAGAACATAGATTCTTATATGCTTTTGTCTCAGCAGAATCATTTTTATTGATTTTTACATTCATTTTAGTGATCACTGAATCGTCAACAGGAATCATATTATTAAAGTTCATAACACCTATTAACCTTTCATCATGAAAAATCCTTGTAAAATCAATATCATTTTTCATTGTCAAATGTTTTGGCTTTGGGTGATCCAAGGGAATGCAGTACTGATGCTCGCCACAAATAACGACTACACCAACAAACGGTCTATTACTCTTGTGAATCTGCGGAGATACTGATTGCACCCTGTCATCAGCAGAATGAAGATTGCGAACATATTTCATGTCCATGGTGTACAGATATAGCTTTTCTTGATTCATACTCCTCCAAAATATAAGAAGGCTGCAACAAGTGCAGCCCTCATTTGCTTCCACTTAACGGTAGGATTCACCGCTTTAATAGCTCCCACTCACAGTAGGGTTCACTGCTTTTATAGCTCCCACTCACAGTAGGGTTCACTGCTAAGTCTAGAATAACATAATCGGTACTTAAGTCAATATAAGTTGGAAATATTTCACAAAGAATTTACATAGACCAGCAAAGACCGGAGACGTCCGGTACTTACTGGTCTATTTTTGTGTTCTCAAACAAGCGCGCATGGGATGAGGGCATAACGAAACTACTAATCAATTTCATTTCAAGAAAGGAGAGTAGTCCGAAGGTTCGATTGGTTCGGATGAAGGTTGTTTATTGAAGTAGAGCGATTATGAAGTATGTTGTATGAAGCTGAATTTTTGGGCGAAAACGAAATTATGGCATTCTTCAATTCAGCGGTAGGAGTTTTACAGACACTTGTTGTAGCACTTGGCGCAGGCCTTGGTGTTTGGGGCATCATTAACCTCCTTGAGGGGTATGGCAACGACAACCGTGCGACACGTTTCTAAGGTCGTTCATTTTATGAATGGCGTAAAAGCTTAGAGACTAGGTCGAAAAGCCTAAGAGCTTGAAAAACCTAGGATAACTGATATTCCGAGTTGTGAAATGATAGGGTAACGCCTTGAAGCGCACCCCTAATACTCCGAATGGCAGAGAGTATGCAACGACTCTCCCCAAAAGTGTTATAGAGCTCGGTGAAGTCGGCAGAGAGTAGCCGTAAATATAGTTCTCAGACTATGTACGAAAGCTGTCCAGAGGTGGATGGTGCTACCTATATGCCGGGGGTCGGATATCTATGGTCAGTATGTGTGAAGAACACTGACGAATCTCTGAATGTACGAGTCTAGACGTTAATACTGTCGAAAGGCAGTACACCTTAAATGGTGGTGTCTGTGGGTAAGTAAAAATGGTTGTTATGAAAGCCCATGCATCGTTACAGGCGGTGCGGTAATGCATGACTAGGCACAGGCTTAGAGGAGAGACCTAAGGGTATCCAATGATAGGAATATCGGAACGTGGAAAGCTGGGAACATGGAGGCTGTTGCAAGCCAATGATGTGTTGAATGGGAATACCTTCGTGAGAGGGCAATAACCATTCTTTATCTCAGTGAGAGTAGTGGCACAGTACCTGTGAAACCGTGAACAAGTAAGCGGTGGAGGGATAGCCACAAGTCGAATTCAGAAAACAAAAAAATGAAAATGTAACAAACACAGCTTCGAGTAAGACAAAGAAAATCCAAACCGAAAGGAGAGGATGCCTGTGTTGACTTCGGAGCAGCAAGCAAAGAAACCAAAACAAAGGAAACTCCGTAATGCTGAGTATTATGACATGGAGTCTACTTTTGACAAGCTGTATGCAGACAGCAAAAAGGGTAAAACCTTTTCAAAACTCATGGAGATCATCGAAAGTGAGGAAAATATAAAACTAGCATACAGAACAATAAAGAAAAACTCTGGTAGTGATACAGCAGGAGTCGATAAGCGTACTATTAAAAATCTCGCAAAACTAAGTGAGGAAGAGTACGTAAAGTTGATACGGAAGCAGTTCAGCAACTATCATCCACGACCTGTGAGGCGAGTGGAGATACCAAAACCCAATGGTAAAACACGACCCTTGGGAATACCGACAATAGTTGACAGAGTGGTACAGCAATGCGTGTTGCAAGTCCTAGAGCCTATCTGTGAGGCTAAATTCAGCGAGAATTCTAATGGTTTTCGCCCAAATCGCTCAGCTGAAACGGCAATAGCGCAATGCATGAGGCTTATACAGGTACAGCACATGTATCATGTTGTAGACCTTGATATCAAAGGCTTCTTTGATAACATCAACCACACGAAACTCATGCGTCAGATATGGACGCTAGGTATCAGAGACAAAAAGCTTTTATGCATCATAAAAGAAATGCTCAAAGCACCAGTGGTGTTGCCTAATGGTAAAGTAATTTATCCTACCAAGGGAACACCACAGGGAGGAATCCTGTCACCGTTACTTGCAAATATAGCTCTTAACGAACTCGATTGGTGGATAGCTTCTCAATGGGAGCTAATGCCGACAAAGACTACGTTTAAGACAAGGAGTAACGCACAGGGTACAGAAATAAAGAGCCATGTTTATAGGGCACTAAGGGGGAGCAGACTTAAAGAGATGCATGCTGTCAGATATGCAGATGATTTCAAAATCTTCTGTGCATCACATGATGAAGCGGTCAGAGCCTACAAGGCTACGGAAAAATGGCTAAAGGACAGACTTGGACTTGATATAAGCCCAGAAAAATCCAAGGTAGTAAATCTGAAAAGGCAATACTCTGAGTTTCTTGGTTTTAAGCTGAAAGTCCGTAAAAAGGGTAAGAAATATGTTGTCAGGTCGCATATTTGCGACAAAGCTTTTAAATCAGCGCACAAAAAGCTGTCAAAGGAAGTGCATGACCTTGAGCATGTACCTAATGAAGATGCTCAGTTCATACAGCTACAGAAATATAACTCTGTGGTTGCGGGACTTCATGAATACTACTGTATAGCTACCGATACGGTGGATGATTTCGGACGGCTTGCATTTAGTATCAATAAACAGCTGAGAAACAGGCTTAGGGGCGACATATCTAAAAATGGACATCTGAGAAATGGGTTCATCAAAGAAAAATATGGAAACAGCAAACAGATAAGATTTTTGCGAGGCAGACCTATTGTGCCAATAGGATATGCACAGCCAAAACATGCTCAGCACAAGAGGAAATCTGTAAATAAGTACACGGCAGAGGGTAGACAGCTTATCCATAAGAACTTGGATATAGACACAAGCACAATGCTGTGGCTTATGAGGAATCCTGTAAGAGGCAAATCTGTTGAGTATGCAGACAATAGAATCTCACTGTATGCTGCCCAAAATGGCAAGTGCGCTGTTACGGGAGTCCACATGGAAACACATGACATTCACTGTCATCACAAGCTACCTGTCAGTCTTGGCGGTACCGACGAATACAACAATCTTGTATTGGTAACAAAGGACATTCATGTGATTATCCATGCTAAGAATGATGAAACCATTAACAGATACCTTAATCCCCTTAATTTAGATAATTCAAAACTTGCTAAGCTGAACAAGCTTCGTGTTATGGCAGATATGCCACCTATTACTATTCTTTGATTTTTACGCTGTAAAGAAGTGTGTAAGTTACGTTTAAAACCCTGTGCTACTGAATTCGATGGAACGCCGTGTGCGGTGAAAGCCGCACGCACGGTGTGGAGCGGGGGAAAAGATGGAGATAATATCAAAGTCTTACCTATCGCTATCTGG
>JAFZYX010000140.1 GCA_017616055.1 Ruminococcus sp. | reverse complement strand
TCAGACTTCTTTCGAAAATGATGTCCGATTTCCGGTTTCCCAGAAGTTAATAGTAGAGGGTTATGTTATTTGTCAACCTTAAGACTTTATATGTCAGATTTCAGACTACTTTCAAAAATGATGTCGCAATTATGGTTTCCCTGTGGGTAATAGTAAAGGCTTATGTTTTTGTCAGCCATAAGACTATCTGTATCAAATATCAGACTTCTTTCCAAAAAGATGTCGCATTTCGGGTTTCTCAGAACTTAATAGTAAGGAAGCACATATTTGTAGCCTGAACGTTCAATTCAGTCTGTTCCATGTTGTAACAAGCAACGCGACTGAACGTTCAGTCGCAGATTCTTGTTAGGGAATGCTTCCCTAAAACCCTATTTTTGCTTTTAGCAAAGCAAATCTATTTCATCGAAGATTATTCGATCTGAAACACGGGTCTCAGGGTTCCCCTGACAAGCTGCTTTGTGTTTGTGTGTACACAAATACGTTGCTTGTTAGAACATGGAACCTCGTAATTTGTGTACACACTTAAATACTATCGCCACTCAATAGCGACTCTCATTACATTGCCCTAATCGGCAAAATCTATTAACAAAGGAGTCCTATTATGGAAAACAAAAACATTAAAGACGTGGCAATAGCCGATAAGGCATTGCTGACACTGGAAGAAGCAGCCAAGTATTTCAATATTGGTATCAATAAGCTGAGGATCATGACTAATGAGGAAAACTGTCCTTATGTGGTATGGAACGGGAGCAAACGCCTTATAAAGCGAAAACCGTTCGAGGAATACCTCTATAGTTCGTACTCAATCTGACCCATTAATCGAATTGTTCAGCCAAGGAGCTCAAGTTATAATGTGCTTGAGCTCCTTTTTCATTTCTTTAGGAGGAAAAAATGCTCAATAAAAGATTTGCAAAAGGAAGAATAAAACTTAAGGAAGGAGAATATCAAAGACCTAACGGAACATTTGAGTATAAGTGGACCGACCGATTCGGGAAGAGACATTCTGTCTACGCTAAGACCATACCCGCATTGCGAGCTAAAGAAGAAAAAATCCTGAGAGATACACTTGATGGAATCGGTTACGTAGATCGCAATCAGACTATCAATTCTTACTTTGCAGTATGGAAAAAGATTAAGAGCGGTATAAGAGAATCTACTTTTATCACCTACCTTCGCCTTTATCAGCGTTATATAGAGCCTCAATTCGGTAACACAGTACTCAAAGACCTAAGCTATAGTAAGGTTGTAATGTTTTATAAAGACCTTATTGAAAAACGCGGGTTAAGTGTTTCAAGCGCAAGCAATGTAAACGTTGTACTTGGCATGATTCTCGATCTTGCTATAAAAGACGGTGCGTTAAGGACTAACCCCTGCACCGGAGCTATGAAGGAATTGCAACGGAAATACGCTGATACCGTTAAAGAAGTAAAAGCGTTAACAAGTACTGAGCAAGCTCTTTTCGAGGATTTTATAAGCAAACCCGGTATTTTTCACTGCCTTGAACCCATAATTACAGTTATGTTGTATACAGGCATGAGAGTCGGAGAGGTCGGTGGCCTGAGATGGGCGGATATTGACTTTGAGAAAGAAGAGATTCATATCACGCACACTCTCGTATTTGACGGCAGTTCTACCAATAAAACAAGCGAATATGGGCTAAACCCGCCCAAAACCAAGTCAAGTAAACGTTGTATACCCATTAGTCCCAGAGTCAAAGAGGCTCTGCTAAATGAGAAAAAGCGTCAGGAAGAAAACGGAATAAAATGTAAAATCACCATTAACGGATACTCAGACTTTGTATTCCTTGATGATAAAGGCGGATTATTCCACTACAAGAAGCTTAATCATCGTTTAGACAGGCTGTCAGCTGCAATAGACGCAGAAATCAAGAACCAGGGCATGATAAACGGCTTAACTGCCTTCCCTCACGTTCATAGTCATATGTTAAGACACACATTTGCTACGAGAATGAGAGAAGCCGGAGCCGATATCAAGGCTACAGCCGACATTATGGGACATAATGAAGTCGATATTACTCTGAACACTTACACCGATGCTTCAGCGGATTTCAAGAAACAGGAAATATCTCTGCTGGATCTTCGGGACAAAATCGAAGTCGTATAATCCCCTTTACCTTACGACAAATTTACGACGAATTTACGACAATTAGGCATAGGTTTATTCAGTTTTACGTAGAGTTACAAAGACACGGAATTTTGATTTTGTTTTTAAGAAACCGCTCAACCACGGGCTTTTTCCTAGAAAAACAAAGGAGTTACCGAAACCGATAACTCCTCTATGGTGGGAAGAGGTGGTTCTATTTCAGCCAATTTTGCGAAATCCGCAAAGCCAAT
>JAFZYX010000139.1 GCA_017616055.1 Ruminococcus sp. | reverse complement strand
GTACTCCCCTGCCTTGTCCACATTTACGTTTTCGAAGGTAACAGCATTATTTGCTCCACCTCCGATATATCCTACATATGCGCTGCCAGAGCTGTACTTGCCGTCCTTGCCCGATGTTATTCTTGCATTGCCCGTTATTTTAGCATTTTCAGCCTCATAGAACTTAAAATTGCTGTAAGGAGTGGTAAGTCTCATGCCACTCTTGGTAATCTTCATCGCAAAACCACCGTTCGCAAGAAGCTCTCTCTTTATTATACTTTCTTTTGTTAGGTTTTCAACTACTGTTACCTCTATCTCGCTGCCATCTTTATTATCGCCGAATATGTAAGCTGTATATACACCATCGTCTTCAATAATCTTTGAGAGATCGACATTGACAGTTCTCGCAGAAAGTGTGGAGGCACCCACATACCAGCTGCCACCGCTTCTTCTTGCAGTCACATTAAACTGCATTGGATAACCATCAAGCACTTTCATGTCGTCCCACGCAACAGGAACATCATTTAAAAACGGAAGAGCCTTGTTTCCCTGATAGGTGTATACCGAGTGTGCAAAGTGCTGAATACCTGACTCTATTGTAACAACATCCGCAAGAGCAAAACCAGCTGTTGCCTTAATGCCATAAATCGGAATTCCGGTAGGAGTAAAGTCAGCTGATCCAACAACACATCTTGTAAACGTGTAGGACACACGATTTGCAAGCGCAGGAGCATCAAACCATTTATAGTACTCAGTGCCGTTTATCGCCTCGAATGATACTATATTTGGATAAGTCCTGCTTTCTCCTCGTGGGATAGTACAGCCGTGAAATAGTACCATAAGATGATTTTCAGCAGCTATCTTGGCACAGAGATTCATCTGTTTCATGGTCTCCTGAGTATCACTCTCATAATAATCAACCTTTACACCGCTTACTCCGAGACCTCTTATGCGCTCGAATTCACGTACAATAGTTGCCTCGTCAAGCAGCGAATAATACGGATATGCAGGATTGCCCTTGCTGTCCTTGTATCCTGAATGTCCCTTGTTGTTTACGCCGTACCATAAATAGATTCCTATGCCTTTTGCCGATGCATAGTCACAGAGTTCCTTTACCTTTTCTGCACTATCGTCCCAAAGTGCCCAGCCGAAATCGAGACATACGAAATCCCAGCCGTTATCTGCCGCAAAGTCAATATAGTCCTTCTGAGTGTGATACTCAACAGGTGAATCACCGCCGCTGCTCCACCACGACCAGGCAGTCTTTCCGGGCTTGATCCAGCTTGTATCCTCTATTACAGATGGCGGATTGAGATTGAGTATCAGGTCACTCGAAGCCATTTCGTCAAGATCGTCACCGATGACTACAGCTCTCCATGGAGTATGGAAAGCATTCTTCATGGAAATTGAGCTGACCTTTACGCCCCCCTTGAATCTGAGTCTGTGATAGTTGCCAACGAACTGAAGCGCTCCTGCACAATATGGCTCGTCCTCATTGAATACTCCTGCCTCTGTAACAGTCACCCAGTATTTATCGTTAATAACGCCTGTATAAGGACAGGAATAGGTAGCATTCGTCTCGTTTGCCCTGTCTCTGGGAAGCTCAACCATATCCCACTCATAAGTTGCATTAGGCCAGTTGCCCCAGAACTTGCTCTTGTCAGGAAACATCACCTGACTCGTTTCTTCCTTGATAGTCGCGCCGTGGTCGAGAGAATATCTGAAACCGATTCCGTCATCATATGCGCGGAAGAAAACAGTCATTGTGGAATTCCCCTTCTTTAGTGGGAAAGAAAGCTCTGTATAATTATCTCGGATAGTTGTATGTTTTCCGTATGGCATTTTGTATGTCTCGTCATGGTCCATAAAAGAGGCTGACGGAGCTGCCTGAGAGAATCCAGAGGAAAGATCCTCGGTAGTTGTTACAAGGCCAAGCTTAGACGGCTCTATGACCATAGAACTGCTGCCTGTAGTCTGCTTGTATACGGAATAGTAGTAGCTTCCACGCGGATCTGTCCAGAACTTTATAACCAGCGACTTATCAGGAGAAGATGTTTCCAACGACGGAAGACTCGTCAGCAGAGTACCATCAGGAGCAGCCGTAGTTTCCTCCTCAGGCAGAGCCTCCCCCTCCTTTATTGTATTATCCTCGAATGTGTAATAGTAAATCGGATCGTTTGGAAGCTTTGCAGCCTGAGATGCCGAAAGCGCATAGTCATACAACCTGATATCGTCTACACAAGCACGCAAATCGTTATCCATATAAACAGAATGGCCTATGGAATTATATGTGTATGACGGAAGAACCCCCTCGCCGAACAGACTTTTCATAGTATCTGAAAGAGTATCACTGTCACTTGTTGAGAGTTTCTTGCCGTCCATGTAAAACTGAGCATCTGCGGTCATATATACCGCCGTAAGCTCATGCCATTCCATACTGTCAGGAACTGTAAGGAGATCAAATATAGCACTGTGCTTCTCATCCTTTTCCACATTACTTCCCTTGCCTGCAAAAATACTCGTTCTGAAAGACTTTTGGTCATTCAGATCAACGGAAATATCAGGTGAAGAATAGCTTGGAGCTGCGCCTGCGCCAAAGGCTATGGGCGAGAACTGGAAAAGACGCGTATAGTTTCCTGCTTCACTGTCCAGTTTGAATTTCAGCGAAAAAGTAAAGCCATTTTCGCAGCCTTTACCGAACATTCCGGCAGGCAGCTGCAGCCAACCGCTTCCGAAGCTGTCTCCGTGCAGATTCAATACATTGGAGCCAATCTTGCCATCGAATTCAACATTCGCGTTCATACCCTTGATAATGGCATCGCCATTTGCACTGCCCTGATTTTCGACGACAGCGTTGTTGTAGCTTGAAACCGCATTCGCCAACATCTGCTGCCGTGTGAACTGCGTTGCTGACTGGGTTGTTATACATAATGCAGCCGCAATGCCCACTGTTCGCTTAATCAGTTTTTCCCTCATTTTAATTCCTCCTTCTTGAAAGTCAAAAATATGCATTTATGTGCAATACTTATATATTTTTGAACTTCCATATAATTTAATTATCCCCTATGCACATTATATCGCAATGCATTAAGAAATTCAACCCCAAAAACAAATAAAGGGTGGAAATTTTACTATAAATAAAAGCTTTACACCATTTCAGTGATATGGTACAATATTTCAGAGGTGATTCAATGAATATCGACTACATACACGAACCTACGGACCTCCAGTGCGGACAGGCTGTACTGGCAATGGTGCTTGGAAAAACTCCGGAATATATTTGCTCTCTCCTTGGGAACGATAGAGAGACTGACCTTAAAGAAATGAAATCCGTTTTCCGCTCACATGGTGTATGGATATCCGATGAGAGGAAACAGGCAATGACAAAAGAAGATCTCCCCCCAATTGCTCTCCTTAGCCTGGAAACTCCACGCTGCTGGCACTGGTCCCTGTACTATGAGGGCACATTTTATGATCCTGAACACGGCATTCTGCAGAACTTTCCACAGACAGCAAGAAAGTATTACTGGGAGCTCAGAATACATGATAAGGATTAATCGCTTTTTCAACTAAAAAGCTCCTGATTTCCCGATATTTTTTTGTTTACGCATGAAAATAATATCAATTGACATAAATCGTCAAAAGTGGTATACTTTTAATATGTATATATTTGGGAGGCAACTACATTGAAAATTTACAGATCCGCATATGCCATCATAGCAGCTTCTCTGCTTGCAATAACGACAGGATGCTCCAAAACAGAAAATGTTCTCGGCTCACAGCCAGATCCGCTTGCAGTTAAAGTTTCTCCGGAAAGTGTTGTATTTGACTGGCAGGAGGAGTATCAGAACAAGCTGGAACAGTTTCAGGTATCAGCTGCCTGCTCAACTTCATCTATGTTTGATATCTATGATGTCACTAATGACGGCGTTCCTGAGCTCATAATCTCTCCATCTGACGATGTTTCGGCAATGTGCGAGGTATATTCCCTTATAGGCAATGAGCTTACCAAAATTGCAATCTGCGGCTCATTCGGAGAGTTCGTTTATTTTCCGTCAATACTTGTTATCGGATATGAATACTCCGGTGAAGAATTCACAATCGGTGAATATCAGACTTATATTGACGGCTTTTACGGCGTAGATTTCGATTACTTTACCAATATGAACAGCGCTTCTTCCGGAGCAGTCATCCGTTATGAGATAAACGGTGAGGGCGTTTCGCTTGACGAATTTGAGGAAAGAATAAACGCCTATCAAAACGAAGACAGTTTCAAGGTAGGCAGAAAATACACATTCAGCGATGACTCGATCCAGTATGCAGTACATTGTAGCGAAAGCTGGAGTGAAGTCCTTACAGACGCTCAGAAAAAGAAATTCAAAGAAAAGCTTTCGGACGTTCTGGCTTCAACGTCTTCTGCCGACTCTGCATTCGAACTCGTAGACCTTGACGGAAACGGACTTCCAGAAGTTATCGTATCTTCAGGTTCTCTTGAGGAAATGCCTGTGAACGTTTACTATCTCTCTGGAGACGGAGTTAAAGAGATAGCTGCAACAGGCGACGAAAACGGCTATTTGCACTTTGATATTAAGAACAATGTTTTTTACGCCCCGGATCATGCAGGAAATCTCAGAAGCTGGTCGCTTTCAAGCGAAAGTACAAGCAGCTTCAAGCCTTCGGACAGCTTAATTGTATGCGGAAGAAAATATCTATTCACATCTGACAATATCAAGCTCGTTTTTGCTTGATGAGGTAAATTATGGCTAAGTCAAAATACATATACACCTGTAACCAGTGCGGCTTCGAAAGCACCAAATGGAACGGAAAATGCCCTTCCTGCGGTGCGTGGAACAGCTTTGAAGAAGACATTGCAGACACCGCTCCTGCGGGCTCACGATCCCCTTCTTATGCAGGAGCTGCTCCTGACCTTTCCGACAATATTCTCGAGCTTGAAGATATCGGATTCGACAGCGACGTGCGCTATGACACAGGTATCGGAGAGCTTAACAGAGTACTCGGAGGAGGGCTTGTGAAAGGCTCTCTTGTTCTTCTAGGCGGAGAACCAGGTATCGGAAAAAGCACATTACTCCTGCAAATATGTCAGTTTCTCGGAGAAGATCACTCTGTGCTCTACGTTTCGGGAGAAGAATCAGCAAGACAGATAAAACTCCGCGCAAACCGCCTCGGAGTTGACACAGAAAACCTGTATATCCTTACTGCTACAGATGCAGAATCTATCGCTCAGACTATAGTCTCAAGCGCTCCCGATATCGCTATAATAGACTCCATCCAGACAATGAGCATAGGTCGTATCTCATCGAGCCCCGGAAGTATCACTCAGGTAAGAGAATGCACGAATTTGTTCATGCATACTGCTAAAAACCAGGAAATCCCCATCATTATTGTCGGTCACGTGAATAAGGACGGAGCTATCGCAGGTCCTAAAGTCATGGAGCATATTGTTGACGCAGTTCTTTATTTCGAGGGTGAGCGTCATCAGAGTTATCGTATACTGCGTGCTGTGAAGAATCGTTTCGGCTCAACAAACGAAATAGGCGTTTTTGAAATGATTGACAAGGGACTGCGCGAGGTATCAAATCCATCACAGATGCTCCTTGCAGGCAGACCACACAACGTTTCAGGCACATGCGTTTCCTGCGTTATGGAAGGTAGCCGCCCTATACTCGCGGAGGTACAGGCTCTTGCTGCAAAAACCAGCTATTCTGCACCAAGACGTATGGTTACTGGCTTTGATTTCAACAGACTTAATATTATTATAGCAGTCCTTGAAAAGAGGCTTGGAATTTTCATGGGAAGTCTGGACGTATATCTGAATATCGTTGGCGGATTCCGCCTTGACGAACCCGCAGGTGATCTGCCAGTTGCTATGGCTCTTTATTCAGGTATAATGGACAAACAGATTGACGAAGAGCTTGTTGCATTCGGTGAAATAGGTCTCGGTGGTGAAATACGCTCCGTATCGCATATAGTCCAGCGTATCCATGAAGCTGAAAGAATGGGCTTCAGAACCTGCGTAGTACCTAAACAGTCTATGTCATCCATTGACCCAAAGGAATATGATATCGAGATAATACCTGCAAGTACACTTAAACAGGCTTTTGCTGTAATCAAATAGCTTTACAGCTACGGAGCATTATATTAATTATTCTCAATGATAATTATAACACTAGTATTAGCTCAAATGTAAGTGAAAACTCAAATCTGCAAAAACTGAATAACAATGAATAAGGGAGCCTTTAAGACTCCTTTTTTCTGTCCCAAATAAGCCTCAT
>JAFZYX010000138.1 GCA_017616055.1 Ruminococcus sp. | reverse complement strand
GAAATATGCAAATAAGGGGAAGTATATGTTAAATACGGAAGGAAGGTATTAAAAAATGGCAAACGAAAAAAATCCAAAGGTACTTATAGTTGACGACGATAAGAACATCTGCGACCTTCTTCGCCTCTATCTTGAAAAAGATGGATACAGTGTTCTTCTCTGTCACGACGGTGATGACGCTGTTGTTAAATTCAAAGCTCTCAGCCCGGATATGGTGCTACTCGATATAATGCTGCCCGGTAAGGACGGCTGGCAGGTATGCCGAGAGATTAGAAAGATATCCAACGTTCCGATAATCATGATAACAGCTAAGGGCGAGACTATCGACAAAGTAATTGGTCTCGAACTAGGCGCTGACGATTATATCGTTAAGCCATTTGACGCTAAGGAAGTAATAGCCCGTATCAATGCAGTTACGCGCCGTGTGGGTACAGGTATGGCTGAACCTGAGCAGAAGGAAGTTCACTACGATAAGCTTACTGTCAATATGGACAGCTATGAGCTCAAGGTAAACGGCAAGAATATCGATACTCCCCCTAAGGAGCTCGAACTTCTCTACTACCTTGCTTCAAATCCAAACAGAGTTTATACCCGTGACCAGCTTCTTGACGAAGTATGGGGCTTCGAATATTATGGCGATTCACGTACAATTGACGTACATATCAAACGTCTGCGTGAAAAACTCGAAGGTGTTTCTGACAAATGGACTCTCAAGACTGTATGGGGTGTCGGATACAAGTTCGAAGCTGATGAAGAGGAATAAGCTTATAACAACTCCAGAAATTCAAGGGGACATCTGTCCCCTTATTTTGTATAGAGGTGATAGATTTGAAAGGCAGAAAAAGCTCATATGACAAGCTTTTTATTTTTATAATCGTCATTATCCTTTCGATAAATATCATACTGGGTATAGTTGCTATAACTGTCAGCTCAACCATTTTTAAGTCCAGTAAACTTGATGAGCTTCGTAAAATGGGGGATCTTTTTATCAAATGTATGTCGGACAGCTACACAGAAAATAATAACACCCGTTCAACTACAATAAAGAACTTGCATAAGAGGTTTTCTAATAAGTACCACCTTGTAATATATATATACGACGATAATGGTAACTGTGTGCTCTCGGACGCAGATTATGAAGACAACCCTCAGAAAATAGTAAAAAACAGTGAAAAGATATCGGAAAAGGAACGCGAACGCCTTGAAAAGGACGATTATCTTGCTCTTGAGGCCAAGAGCATATCGGCTAACGAGCCTTATATGTTGTATGCTTCATGCTTCTTTTTGCAAGGGCAGAACGATTTGATTCCTAACCGAATGTATGCCAAGATCTACGCAAATTCTAGCTCTGTAAATTCATTCTCAGTTAAGCTCATGGTATTCTATACTCTGTTTTGTCTGCTAAGCGTATTTATACAGATGTTTATACTCAGCCGCCGATTCAAAGGCCTGTCCAATTATGAAAATACCTTTAGACGAATCAGCGAACAGTTTGCAAAACGTGACTTCTCAGAAAATATCCCTGTTTCTGTACCATATACCACTCCCGAAATAGCGGAATACGTTAATAAAGTTGCCGCAGACGTTGCAAAGAGTGAAGAGACTAGTAAGACATTTATCGCAAATGTTTCTCACGAACTTAGAACACCTATCACTACTATCGGTGGATTCGTTGACGGTATACTTGACGGTACTATCCCGAAGGGCAGACAGAAAGAGTATCTCATACTCGTTTCAAAGGAAATACAGCGTCTGCGTATACTTATTTCCTCAATGCTGAATATGTCGCGCTTTGAGACAGGTACTCTTAGGCCTAATTTCCGTGATGTAAACCTTACTGACATAGTTATACAGACTGTTCTAATGTTTGAGAAGAAAATTGAGGACAAACACCTCGAGGTAGAAGGTCTCGGCAGCGACCGTATGTCCGCAGAAGTAGACCCTGATCTTATCCAACAGGTAATATATAATCTCGTCGAAAACGCTGTAAAATTCATAAACGACGGCGGTGTACTCTCATTCCGCTTTGAACGCTCCGTTAACGGTTCATGCACCATAGGTATAAAAAATACTGGTGAAGGCCTGAAAAACGACGAGATACAGCAGGTATTTGACCGCTTCTACAAGACAGATTCATCACGTGGCAAGGATACTACGGGACTTGGCCTCGGACTTGCAATCTCAAGAAAGATAGTTCATCTCCACCACGGTCATATTGTTGTAAAAAGCGTGTACGGAGAATATACGGAGTTTCTCATTCAGCTTCCTGAGAAACAACCGAAAAAGAAAGGATAACAAATGGACGAAAGAGATGATATTAATCAGGTCAGACCTGATAACGGCTCAAACGAACCGTATGTACCACAGCATGAGAAGCCTTCTTCTGACAACAGCATGAATGACTCCTACAGACAGCAGCCGCATAACAGTGATTACATTCAGCCAGGCTATGAACATTCACAGAACACCAACTATAATCAATCAGGCTACGGTCAACCACAGAACACCAACTACAGTCAGTCAGGCTATAGCCAACCACAGAATAACAGCTACAGCCAGTCAAGATATAATCAACCACAGAATAACGGATACTACCAACAAGGCTATAACCAACCACAGAATAACGGATACAGGCAGGCAGGCTATAGTCAACCACAGAATAACGGTTTCAATCAGCAGAACTACAGACAGTCACAGAACAACAGCTTCAGTCAGCAGCAGAATAACGGATTCAATCAGTACGACGGATACAACGATCAGCCGCGTAGACCTGTTTACGATCGCTTCATGTACGAACCAATTGGATTTGAAGACCCAAATGATAATCAGCAGTTTAATACACTCGAAGTTGCTCAGAAACAGCGTTCCAAAGGTGAAAAAGGAATAATTATCCTTTTTATATTGATAACTGCTATAGCAGGTTTTTTAGCTATTTTCGGTATAATTTTCGATATCGTAAACAGTGAAAATGTAATTAAGAAAATCGGAAGTCCGAACCAAATAGTTATCTATCAGGAGTCAAAGCCTGAGGGCGCAAATGATCTTGAAAACTTCAAGGACGAGAACGGAAAATATACTCCTGAAGGAGCTGCTGCTCTTGTAAAGCCCTCTATTGTAAAGATATACACCTATGAGAACTACCAGACCTACGCTGCAAAGAGACCTTTGGGCACTGGCTCGGGAATAGTTCTCAACGAGGATGGATATATTGTCACAAATGCTCACGTTCTCGAAGCTGAGGGATATCACAAGATAGAGACCTCAGATGGAAAGTTCTATGACGCTAAAGTGGTCGGAAGAGATACTAAGACCGATATTGCGGTTATTAAAGTTGAAGGCGCAGACCTGACTCCTGCTGTTCTTGGCAACTCCGACGAGGCTATTGTGGGCGAAACTGTTATCGCTATAGGTAATCCAGCTAACCTCGCTGGAACCGTCACCGATGGTATAATCTCAGCTGTAGACCGTAAGATAAGAAGTGATTCCTCTGGATTTGAGATGAAATGCTTGCAGACCAACGCCGAGATAAGCCCTGGCAATTCAGGCGGTGCCCTTGTAAATATGTATGGTCAAGTCATTGGTATCACTTCTTCTAAATATGTCAGCAGTGATCTTGAGGGCCTTGGCTTTGCAATAACCATAAACGAGGCTACTCCAGTTATTGAGGAACTAGTTAAGAATGGCTTCATCGCAGGACGATTTAGGATAGGCATTCATCTTCTCGATATGAGCTCTGATGAAAAAATAGGTGCTATCGAGGAGCGTATGGGATATACTCTCCCAGATGACTTCAAGGGAATATATATAGACTCAATTGATGATGACTGCGACATTGCAAATACCGAGCTAAAAAATGGTGACTTTATCATCGCTATCAACGGCAAATCTGTCAGCACCTACGATGAACTCTATGATACAATAAGCGGTCAGTACGAAGCTGGGGATACAGTCCCTGCTACCTGTGCAAGCGTTGACAAAAACGGTAAAGTTAACTACTATGAGATTGAATTCAAACTCATGGAAGATAAATCAGGCAATTACTGATTCATAAGTCTTTTAGGGCGTTTAGAGTTAACGCCAGCAACTCCTCCTGCTGCACCTGAAACGGTAAACAGAAGGAGTTTTTTTATATCAGTCGGAACTCCAAGTATTACAATCCCAGCGATATTCACTGCACCAAACATCAAAGCTCCGCATAATAAGCCACCGAAAAGGCCCTTCCTGCGGCGATACTTTCCAAACAGAAATGATCCTGTATAGGCTCCGGTAGTGAGAGCTGCAGCCGCAAATGCTTTTATTAGCTTCATATCTCTCATTATATAGAACAGTACCGCACTGAGCAACATCCATGCCATCCCAGTAATTATAAGTCCAAATATAACTGCGACTGCAGCGCTAAGCGGAGCATTTGTCCATATACTATGTTTTTGTTTTCGCATAAAAAACCTCCGCATAGTTTTTTTAATTCTATGCGGAGGTCTTATTATTTATTCTTCTTCGTCATCTTTCTTTTTCTTAGACTTCTTGTCATCAGCGTCATCATCGACTATTGCTGCGGATTCAAGCTTTGCAGATGATGAGCTCTTTCCGGAAGCCTTTGCTTCCTTAATACGCTCAGCTGCTGTTACGTTTTCGGTAATAGCCCAGTTCTTTATTCTGAGCTTGTGCTTTGCACCACCTGTCTCGATAACAACAGTATCTTCGCCAACGCTTACAACGATACCAACGATACCACCACCAGTAACGACTTCATCACCTACCTGTAAACTCTCCTGCATTTCCTTGAGCTCCTTGTCACGCTTTTTCTGCGGTCTTATTGCTACAAAGTAGAGAAGAGCAAACATGATAGCGAGAGGAATAAGCATACTACCGATTCCCATTTGAGGATTCTGCTGTGAACCGTCAGACGCAGCTGCTGTAGCTGCCTGTGCATCGTCAGCAAATGCTGTCATTGCCGTATATCCTGCCATAGCAACTGTTAAAGCAGCTGCTGAAATAACGCTTATAATCTTTTTCATACTTATTTTTTCTCCTGTTCCTGTGGATTATTTTAATACAATGGTTATTATAACATATATCCCTGGTTTTTGCAAGTACTTTTCTCCGATTTTTCGCAAATTTTATGGGGTCCTTTTCAGATATGCAAGTTTTCTCATGATATCACATACTTTCGCATAAAGTTCTTTCTATGATTATGCAGAGCCTCAGTCTGCGCCGAGGAAAGCGGTAATTGAGAGCTTTCAATCTTTGGTTTTCTTAAGTATTAAAACTCCGCCATCGTCTGCTATTACAAAATATGTTCCGTCATAGCTGAAGCCGCATATATAAGCTTCATAGTTATAATAGATAAGTGTTTTGTTAAGAAAGCCGGCAGTAAAATATATATGCATAATATGATTATCATCGACCTTGACAGTTACTTTCTCACCATTATCAGTTTTTTGAGGAAGCGATCCTCCAAATTGTCCTGCAATATATAGTTCTTCGTCCGGCAACCTATCGCAATATGCAATCAGTTCTTTTTCATCAAGTATTATTTCACAGTCATCGATTGCACCGTTATTACAATCTACAATCGTAGTTCTCTGAGAAGAAATAATAATCATTTTACCATGACGTTCTTTTGAGAAAGCAAGCCATTCAAAACCACCAACAGAAAAGGTGGCAGTAACTTCCCACCCTTTTATACTTTTACAAGCATTTAATGTGTCTATTGATGTCATCATATAAGTTAGCTCCACCTCGTTTTTTCATTATTATTACTTTGATTATATAGCATTCCCGCCGTCCAAGTCAAAGAGGTTGAAACTAAGGAAAGCTGAGTATGTGTTATTCGTATAAATCAGAGAATTTAACTATTTTTTATATGTGATTACAATTTTCTGTGAAAGTTTCTTTCCGATTTGATAAATAAGCCAACCAATGACTCGTTTAAAAGCAGTCATTGGTATCCCTGGTGCATATCTCATCCCTTTGTATTTTGGCCAAAAGTTATTATCCTCAGTTGGAAAGTCATTTTCTCCTTTATTGCCGACACACATGGCTTGAAACAGATTAAATGGAATCAACACGCCAATTCCGGGAATGTGTGCTTTTCCGGATTTCACATCGAGGTAAAATCTCTTAGTTACATCGTATGTCCTTTGCAAATCTTTTTTAGTCGGGTGGTAGGCATTCCAACTCAGCGCAGTTATCGGAAGCTGATAGCATTTATTAAAACCCCATCCAGGAAGCGTTGCTGCTAAGGCTTTTGTAGTACTATCAGCGGAAACACCTCCGGTAGTGCTGATGATAAGAGCCTTCTTTCTGAAATATCTCGGTCGATGCAGCATAAATGCCATATGATCCGTAAAATTTTTCATGATTCCGGGTAAATGTCCCTGAAAACACGGAACAGAGAAAATAACAGCATCACATTCTTCTATCATATTTATGATCGGCTGCATTTTATCATGGTGCGGACAAGTTTTATGACCTTTTCGGAAACAATTACTGCATCCTGTGCAGAATGGAAGATCAATTTCAGATAAAAGTATTTCATAAAATTTGATCGTATTATCAATTTGCTTCATATACTTCTTTGCGGCCTGTGTCAGCCGCCATGTGTTTCCATTGTGTGGGCCACCATTGAAGATCAGTATTTTCACTTACTATCACCTATTTGTTAATATATAGATTACGATTTTTGTTACAATGATTATACTATGTATACGCTGATATGTCAATATCCGAAGCTACAGCATAAATGTATTTTGAAACGATTTTATTGGGTTTCTACGATTATGGCATTTGATACGGATTATGAAAAAGCCGCTCCCTTAACGGGAACGGCCTTTATAATTATTATCTGCGATCAAACGAGCTTGATGATAGCCATTTCAGCAGCGTCTCCACGACGTGGTCCGATCTTTACGATCTGTGTATAACCACCGTTCTTCTCTGCATACTTAGGAGCAATTTCGTCAAAAAGCTTCTTAGCAACTGACTCCTTTGTAATGTATGAGAATACCTGACGCTTGGAGT
>JAFZYX010000137.1 GCA_017616055.1 Ruminococcus sp. | reverse complement strand
AAGAAAGCTTATGAAAGCGCCTAGAAAAAAGGAATACGTTACCTTTCATTATATGAATGATGAAGCCCCTGTTTACTCAGTATATTATGGGAAAAATGATGATATATATATGGAAAAACTGTATTTCTCCATACATAAAAGACGAATAGAGGTGCTTTTCAGTAGCCCTAAACATATACTTCTTGAGCTTACCTTGACTCTTTTTGATGAAAAGGGGAGACCAGCGGAGTTCAGTACGATTAGAATAGGTAAAAAGGGCTTGAAAATGATAAAAGCAGCGGTTTATACATATGATGGTGACCGTATTGTAAAAGCTGAAAGTATCTGTGATTTTAATCCTGAAATACCAGTAGTGATGTATGACGATGAAGTTTTCAATCCAGATTTCTATTTTCAGCCAAAATACATGAATCCGCCAGATGTAAGCGATTATGCCTTTAACTATACAGATAACAAAGTTGAGACTTTTACACGCACCGATTATGATTACAAAAAAGTGCATGAGAATACATGGAAACTCAGACGAGGCATTATCAAAAGATATACGGAATGCGGCATAAAATGGTTCGGAGAACAGTAAAGGCGGTATAGAGACCGCCTTTTGGATTATATATATGGTAATTCCTGATACTTTTTGTATGCAAACCAGCTTACAGCAGCTGTAAATATGATATCGAGGATTGTCACTCCTTCCATTGTAATGAGCCCGATATGCTCGAAATACGGCAATATGTCGGCAAAAGTATGAAGCCCTACCGCGAGCAGGAACAACTTTTTCCATTCAAATTGCTGCAAAGCTGAGAATACTATGACAGACAGGGCGATATGGAGAGCAGCTCCCGAAACCGAACCGAGAGTTACGAAAAGACTGCTGAAAAAATTTTGATCTGCAAGTGAAGAGATACCATCTGCAACATTCTGAGCTTCTGTTTCGGAAAGTCCTTTCATAAAAGCTTCAATACCTATACTTTTGGCAGTAGAAAGGTAGGAAACATACTGAAAAGACACTATTCCTATAGCCGTTATACTTTCAAAGCCGTCGTGGCCTATGCCGTGCATGACCGAAACGCTTCTGGAGGATTTATTTTTTAGGGGATATTTGAAGCACAATAGACGTGCCGTTTCTTCAAGAACTCCGGATATCAGTGCATTTGTCACATAAAATGCAAATGGACTTTCTCGAAGGGGACTTGAATTTCCCAGAAGCATGGCGCGAAGCAGAATTCTTACAGTCGCGGCACAGAAAAAGCCAAAAGCTCCCACAAATGCTGCAAAGTATTTCTCATCAGTAATCCGCTTCCAAATAATGGCAAGGATAAAGGGCATAAGAATAGAAACTATCCCTGTTATTCCATAGCCTATGATAGTTGCGCCGCTTATATTGACACTGTCCATATTTTCACCTTCAGTTTAGCCCTCAGTCTTTACATGAGCGAATGCTCGAAGGCTGAGGGCTTTTATTACATTTTCATAATTAATATGGTTTGAAGCAGATATTGAGGTCGACGTTGCCTTCGATACCTGGAATTCTGCCTGTGTTGGAATACTGCCATATCTTGAAATCGTAGTAGTATATAGGCTTTTCGTCGTATTCTGCAAGCCAGAAATCGTAATCCTTAATGCGCGGAAGATCAAGTTTATGCATAGCGGTCTCTCTGTTCTGGTATATCATAGGAGTATATCCAGAATCCTTTATTCTTTCGCAGAAAGCTACACAGCAGTCTGCAAGAGTTTCAACGCTTACGCTGTCAGTACGTGCGGCATCATGAACTATCTCCCAGTCATAAACAACGGGATAGTTTATATCGTATGGCGCAAGAGCGTCAATAACATGGTCTGCTTCATCAACTGCCTCTTCAACAGTGATAGCCTGTGAGTAGAAGTAAGCTCCTACTTTTATTCCGGCAGCCTGAGCTCCCTCGATATTGCGCTGGAAAGCGCTGTCGTATGTAACAATACCATCACCGTAAGTTCGGTATCCAATGCGTATGAATGCGAAATCGATACCTGCCTGCTTCACTTGTGTCCAGTCGATATCACCCTGAAATTCTGAAATGTCAACGCCTAATGTTGAAACGTTCTCTCCATTTTCTGAATAGAAGGCATAGCCGTTTCTCATTGTGATATTATCTGTGTTGATAGTGCTTGCAGGAACGTCCTCGTAAACAGGAACAAAAATCTCACCGTATGTACTATCATTCATGAGTATCTTTTTTCCGTCAAGCTGATAGAAGGCTTCTTCTTTCTCGATAACGGCTCTTTTGCGGACCTGCGGTTTGTCGGAGTTTGAATTTGCCGGAACTGCCTCGGCTCTTCCGCGGATAAGAGTAGCCCATATTAGGACTATGAAAAGAAGAAGGATAATAACAGCTTCAAGGATAGCTATACTCTTGAACTTAATTCTTTTTTTGTTGTCTGCCATTGTTTCCTCCAGTTTTTTCTTTTTTTGTCTGTATGTATATGATATCATATTTTTCGCACTTTGTAAACTATTATTTGAAGGAAAAAATAACAGTTTTGTCACATTAGCGCCTTTTCACTCAGATTTCAGAAAACTATCATTGACAAGAGGAGGCGGTTAGTATAAAATCTAATTATAAGGGTATCCCCAAAGCAGAAAGGAAAGATAAAAAATGAAGTATACTTATAAGACAAAAATGGTTTGTTCGCAGGAGATAAGCTTTGATATCAATGGTGACGTTATAACTAATATCTCTTTTGTAGGCGGTTGCAACGGTAATCTTAAAGCTATTTCAAAGGTGCTGGACGGCTGGACTGTTGAGCAGATAGAGGCAAAACTTAAGGGTAACACATGCGGAGTACGTCCAACTTCCTGTGCCGATCAGCTTTGTTTGGCTGTACGCAAGGCTTATGACGAGCAGAAGAATGCCTGAATCATGAGCAATCCATGGGAAGAGATTAGTCTTGATGATTATGAAAGTCACATGAGTCTTGACAGCGTAAAGCAGCTTCAGGCTCTTGATCTTATCATGAAAGACCAGTTTGATGCTTATCATGTTGAAACGGCAATGATACTTGGAGTTGCAGGCGGAAATGGGCTCGAACACATTGATATCAGGAAATACAAAAGAGTTTATGGCGTTGACATAAATGAAGAGTATCTCCGTGCGGTATCTGAACGATATGAGAGTATATCATATATATTTAGGTATCTTCGCCTTGACCTTACAAAGGAGACGGATAAACTGCCCAATGCCCAGCTTCTGATAGCCAATCTGCTTATTGAATATATAGGGTATTCGGCTTTTGTGAAAGCTGTGATGCAGGTCGGAGCTGAGTATGTTTCCAGTGTGATACAGATAAATACTGACGAAAAAAGCTGGGTTTCGGAATCTCCTTATCTTCATGCATTTGACAGTCTAGATGAGGTACATCATCAGATAGATCAGAAAGAATTGACAGCCGTTATGGAGAAAGCAGGCTATTCGGTCATCTTTCAAAGCTTGGCAGCTCTCCCTAATGGTAAAGCTCTATTAAGAATGGATTTTTGCCAAAAACAGATAATATAACAATACAATTATTTTATTATAAAACAATCCCGAAAACAGTTCTTTTTGTGACTGTTTTCGGGATTGTTCTTGTTTTATGTTTTTCAGCCGTCAATGATTGGCTCAAGACTTGCTATCTTATGTAGCAGATATTCCTGTATACGCAGAGCGTCATTTGTGGTTAGACCTTTGCTTGAAGCGTCTACATCGGCATTATCAAGTCCTTTAGTGGTGATATGATTTTCATCGGAGCCGTTTACACCATACTTATTTGGATTTGCCAAAGCCTGCATGATTAGTACGGCATCAGACATATCAACATTACCATCGCAGTTTGCATCACCGTAAAATAGCTCGCCTACAATAGATTTACCTTTAATTGTTACTTCATAAGAGAATTTAACATCACGAATGTTTATTTTGACGATACCATCACGATTGACATTTATATAGTCGTCATAACTTACCGTATACACGCCTGCGGGAAGTGTATTGAAATTATTGCTGCGTACTTGGCTTCCGCTTTTGTCAGCGATAACAAATTCGTTAATAGTATATTTTTCAATATTAGATTTATCAATTTCATATGTTCCGCGACTTGAATCAATAGTGAGCCCAGTAATATCAAGTTTTTCACCGACATTATAAACTGTCTTTGTCGGATAAGAAATAACTTCATTAAAATCTGCAGGAAATACGGTACCAGTATTTAAATTTGTAGTAGCTTTTTTAGTAGTGGTAGTCGCTAATGATGTTGATGATGATGTAGTTGTTGTCGTGGTTGTTGAAGTAGTTGTAGTAGATGTTGTTGTTGTTGAAGTAGTTGTAGTGGTTGGCTTGTCCTCTATGGGATCCATGCTAGGTACACCGTCGCCCCACCAATCCCAGCGGTCAGCAGTACGATATTTATTGATTTTATCTCCGTTAGCTGAGGTCCATGTGAATACGTTATCATAGAGATGTCCTTCATAGTAGTAGAACTGCGCCATTGCACATATCTCATCTGCGTAGGTAGCATAGGCACCGTCATCTTCAGCCTTTGTGCACCAGCCTGTATTGAAGCCCTTGAGGCTGTTCCTTATTACCTGATAATCGTGCATATCCTGTTCGTCTATACATATCTCTGCAAAGTGGAGTATCTTTCTGATTCCCATATGATTTGAAATAATACAGTCATAGAAGTTGGATTCAGTAAATGAATACTGGAACATTTCAGGGACATTGTCTTCAGGCATGAACTTTGGATCGCAGTCTTTGAATGCAGTAACTGCAGTCTGCAATGTGCCATATGCATGGGCGGAGTTAACTCCCCAGCCGTCCTCATATGCTGTTTCATGGTCGGATCCAATTTTACCCTCACCCAGAGTGGATTCTCTTGAACCGAGTCCAAGGAAGAGAGCATACATTTTTTCGCGATCTGTCTGGCCAAGACGTGTTGAAATAAGATCCCAGTGCTCATCTATTTCCTTGTAGAGAGCGTATTTTACTTCCTGAACGGTCATTTTATGGTTAATAGCACGTATTTCAGCTGTAGAAGCGTCAGCAGGCGTATTTCTCTCGCCGAAGTTTAATGGATTGCCCACGCCCTCGTTCTGAACGTCACGTGAAGTATCGTGCAATGGTTCGCAGGTCTCTCCTGCATAGCACCACTCATCTGCTGTAACCGTTAGTATGTTTTCGCCGATATCCATTACGTTCACAGATGAAACGCATAGCGCAGCTGCTGAGAGGAGACCGCAGAATTTTGTAATTTTCATAGTTATCACCTCAGAAGTTAGAGCCGTTCCAGCCCCATTCGTTCGTACTTGTGTATTTTACGTAAACTCTGTCTGACGGGATACCGATATTATCGGTAAGAATGCCTGTGATATGGCTTGTCAGAGTAGTTAGCGCGTTTGAAGAAGCGCTGCCAAAGATAGATACTTCAACCATAGCTGCAGGAGCATCCTCGCCTTTGAACCACAGGTTGTATTCAGGGTCAATACCTACCATCAGCCAGCCCTCGGACTTACCAGGGATAGCTGTTATAGCTCGTCCCATGGCAGATTTGATACTTTTTTTCTGCTCGTCCGAAACAGAAACATTGGTCTTGACGTTAATAAATGGCATAATTTTTTTCCTCCTGTTAGTATTTTAAAATTTTATATATTTATAAGTCCTTCTGAAAGCATTTCCTGCGCCGCAAGCATTACTCCAAGCTTACCGCTTGTGTAGGTGATTCCGCCTTGCATCCATACTGCATATGGTTCGCGGAGTGGAGCATCAGCGGAAAGTTCAATGGAAGCACCGTTTGTGAAAGCTCCTGCAGCCATGATGACCTGGCTTGAATACCCAGGCATATCCCATGGCTCAGGTGTTACAAATGAGTCAACAGGAGCGCCTTTCTGAATTCCGCGGCAGAAAGCGCAAAGGTGCTTTTCATCACCAA
Organism: Ruminococcus sp.; assembly: GCA_017616055.1. Taxonomy (GTDB): domain Bacteria; phylum Bacillota; class Clostridia; order Oscillospirales; family Ruminococcaceae; genus Ruminococcus. The sequence continues at coordinate 361 of JAFZYX010000137.1, read as the reverse complement.
GCTTTACTGCGGTTATGATATCGCCTCGTTTCTCGTTTTTGCGCGGAGAGCACTCGAATCCCAGAAGCGAGAAGAGCTCACTTGCAAATGTGCAGGTCTTTATGGCGTTTGCGACAACATCAGGTGCAAAGAATATTCCCATGAGCATCTCACGGTTCATACCAAGAGTGCAGCCGACTTCCTTTCCCATTCCTACGCAGGTAAGACGATATGAGCAGAGCTCAACAAGATCGGCTCTGCCTGCTATATATCCGCCTGTACGTGCAATTCCACCGCCTGCATTCTTTATGAGTGAGCCAATAATAACGTCTGCCCCGACAGCCGTTGGCTCTCTGTCCTCAACGAATTCACCGTAGCAGTT